>CAYJBA010000052.1:0-638 GCA_964367865.1 uncultured Bacteriovoracaceae bacterium
CTGCTCAAGGTGCTTTGGCGGTAGAATGTAGAACAGACCGCGATGAAGTTCGAGCTGCGCTTAAACCTCTGCACCACGAGGCCACGGCATCGGACGTAGAAACCGAGCGCGCATTGCTGGGGCTTTGGGGTGGCGGCTGTCATCAAAAATTTGGAGCTACTGCTATCAGGCATTCTGAGCTTGGGCAATTATTCTGGATTCGCGGGCGTAAGCCGGACGAGGTTTTTGTCGAGGAGCTCCGTTGGCCATTGAAACCCACCGGAAATGGAAAGTCTAACCCGCTCAAATCGGTTTGGGATGGTACCCGCTGGCGCGGCAGACAGGTAGAAAAAATTAAAATTTCTGTTACTCCGACCCTTTCCGGAAATTTAGTATTTATCTCCCATGCACGTGCATTGCCTGAGAATTGGGTTGAGAAATTAGTTGGGTCTCGGGTTTGGACGTCGGGTGTAGCAAGCTGGGAGAAGTTAGCCTCTCAAGGCGTTTGGGTCGAGGGATGTGCCGAAGGACTTGGTTATGATGAGTTGATACCTACGCTGAGAGAACAAGTGCTCGGATTAGGAACCGAATCCGAATGGATGGTTCTTACTCATGAATCCGCCGGAGGATGGTCTAAAGAAAAAGTCCCTGAAGAAAAA
>CAYJBA010000052.1:648-11197 GCA_964367865.1 uncultured Bacteriovoracaceae bacterium
GAAAAAGTCATTCGAACATACTCGGTTCCCTCCGAAATCTCGCGCGAGGGTTTAGATGAGTTAAAAAAAGCGCATCACATTTTTTGGAGCAGCGGTTCGCAGTTCGACCACTTTGGAAAATATGCTGCCGCGAAAGTAGTTCATGCTTGCGGCCCCGGTAAAACAGGAATTAGGCTTCGAGTGGCCGGCCTGAAGCCCTTGATGTTTCCATCAGTAGAGGAGTGGAGAAAATGGGTAAGTTGAATCTGAGAAGACTTCGCCAAAATGCTCATATTCGGTCGCTCGTGCGAGAAGTATTTGTCGATCATAAAAAATTCATTCAGCCGCTTTTCGTTGTCGAGGGAATTACTCATCGTGAAGAGGTGCCAGGCCTGACGGGAACTTTTAGAGATACGTCTTATTCGGTATTGTCTCAGATCGAGAGAGACTTAAAGGCCGGAGTTTCTAAGTTTTTGTTATTTGGAGTTCCTGCGCATAAAAAAGCCCGTGGGTTTAATCAAAAATTTACGGCCAGCCAAATCGGATCCATTAAAAAAAAATTTGGAAATGATCTGTTTTTGGCGGTGGATGTGTGTCTCTGTTCTTCAACCACGCACGGTCAATGTGGAATTTTAAATAGTGAGGGTGACCATGTAGAAAATCAAGCTACCGTAAATGAGCTTGCAAAATCGGCAAAGCAGTTCGCCGAGGCGGGTGCGGATTGTGTCGCTCCCAGTGATATGATGGATGGCCGCGTACGGGCGATTCGAGATGCATTGAGCAAGGCCGGACTCGATCGTACGCTTCTCATGAGCTATTCGGCTAAATTTCATTCAAAATTTTATGGCCCGTTTCGTATGGCAGCGGATTCTGCCCCCAAGGGTAAAGCGAAACTCAAAGATCGCGCTACTTATCAAATTGATCCAGGCAACCCGCGCGATGCGCTTGCATGCGCCCTTCGCGACGCAGATGAGGGCGCCGACATACTAATGGTTAAACCAGGGTTACCGTATTTAGATATTTTAGCGAAGTTATCGAATAAAATTTCAAAACCCTGGGCAGTTTACGAAGTCAGTGGCGAATTTGCCTCAATAGAAACTTTAGCCCAAAAAAAATTGATTGATGGACCGCAGGCGCACATCGAGGCTTGGACTGCATTTTTTAGGGCCGGAGCTTCTATAGTGATTTCGTATGGAGCGCGTTTCGCCCAGAGCTGGATCGAGCTTCGGAGGTCCGATTTATGAAAACCAAAAGGTCTGAAGCACTTTTTGAACGGGCAAAACAAGTATCACCTGGGGGCGTGCACTCACCTGTGCGTGGTTTCAGGGGAGTGGGAGGTACGCCCAGGTTTATTCAAGAAGCTCACGGCGCGTTTCTCAAGGATGTCGATGGTAATCAATATATTGATTATTGCATGTCCTGGGGACCGTTGATCTTAGGTCATCAAGACGAAGAAGTCGCAGAAGCGGTAAAAAGCGCGATTAGTCGTGGATGGACCTTTGGAACGGCTGAACCATACTCACTTGAGTTAGCTGAGTTTATGACAGGCGCAATGCCTTGGCTCGAAAAAGTCCGTTTTGTAAATTCTGGAACCGAAGCAGTTATGGCAGCGCTGAGACTCGCTCGAGCGGCGACAGGTCGGCATAAAGTTTTGAAATTTGACGGCTGCTACCATGGCCACGTGGATTCGATGCTGGTTCGAGCTGGATCGGGTTTAGCTGAAATGGCGTCGCCCGATAGCGCCGGAGTTTCAAAAGAGGTGGCGGCTGAAACCGTGGTCTCCCCCCTGGATGATCTTGAAGCCGTTAAAAATATTTTTGAAACAAGAGGAAAAGAAATTGCGGCGGTAATCGTAGAGCCGATTCCCGCAAATAATGGACTTTTGATTCCCAAAGAAAAGTTTTTAGCGGAACTTTGCGAGCTGGCGCGAAAGCATGGGGCTCTTGTTATTTTTGACGAGGTGATTACCGGATTTCGCGTAGCGTTTGGCGGAATGGCGGAGAAAACTGGCCTTAAACCAGATTTGGTTACCTACGGAAAAATAATAGGTGGAGGCTTTCCCGTTGGAGCTTACGGGGGCCGAAAGGATCTCATGGATCTGGTCGCCCCTCAGGGCGCGGTTTATCAAGCAGGTACTTTGAGTGCCAATCCGGTTTCCATGAGTGCAGGTCTTGCGACGCTAAAAAAGCTAAAACGTCTCATGCCCTACGACGATCTTGCAAACCGAACAGAACTCCTGGCCCGAGGTATTGAGGAGCGCGCAAAAAAGGCAGGAATATCGATCCACGTTCAGCGATCCGCGTCTTTGTTTTGGGTAGTACTTGGAAAAATCAACACAAAGGACCAAGTTGTGCGCGCAGCTCCTGACACTCCTTCAGAGCAAAAAGAAATGTACGCGAGACTTTTTCACGGACTTTTAGAGAGAGGAGTCTACTTGGCGCCCAGCGGGTATGAGGTTTCATTTATGTCCCTGGCTCATAATAACGCAGAAATAGATCGCACGCTTCTAGCGGTAGAGGACTGTTTAAAAGTATGACTGGAAAAGGCTCCATCACCACAGGCTCTAATCGCCAGCTTAAACTTTTGCTTTTTGCACAAGCCTTTTGGCTGGTGGTGGTGTTTTTGATAGGAGCTTGGTGGAGCCGATTGGTCTTGAAACAAGCGTCTCGCATTCGTGATTTAGAAGAGAAACTTGGAATTGCGGAGGGCGCCTCACATATGACCTGGGAGCGGACTCAACGGATGTTGTATTGGGAGTCCGGTGTTTATTTTCTTCTACTTCTTGCTAGTACAGGTCTTATCTTGTGGATTTATTGGCGCGACATAAAACGCTCAAAATCGCTTCACGCCTTTTTTGCATCGGTGACTCATGAACTTAAAACTCCACTGACGAGTATTCGACTTCAGGCTGAATCGATAGCAGAAGAAGTGCCAGGCAAAGCGAAAGAGCTGATTCGAAGACTTTTAGAAGATACTTCCCGTCTAGAGGGGCAAGTCGAACGAACACTTGAACTTGCGCGCGTCGAAGGGGGCGGCCCGATCTATACGCGGGTTACCTCGGTCAAACCCGCGATAGACCGAATCGTTTCCTCTTGGCGGGAAGCCTGGAGTCATAGGGCGGAATTTAAAACAGATATCGATGATCTGGCGATTGATGCCGATCTCTCAGCGCTTCAAGTTATTTTCAAAAACTTATTTGAAAATACCTTGAGGCATAACGTTCAGGATAAACTTGAAGTTTTTGTTTCAGTAAAACCGAGCGTACCCGGAAGGGTGTGTATCATTTATTCGGATGGGGGAGAATCCAATGAAATAGAGGCTGAGCAAATCGGCGAACTTTTTCAAAAAGGAAGAAAATCTGGCGGTGCGGGTGTGGGCTTATATTTAGTTAAAGTACTTATGAGCCGAATGGGCGGAGAGGCTAAATTTAAGGGTGGTAAAGGGTTTCCAGTTTATCTCTACTTTAGGGAGGGGAGAACCCATGTCTGAAAAAAAAGCTAAAATCCTATTGGTAGAAGATGAAAAGAACGTAGGATCAACCCTTACCGAAAGACTCAATAGAGAAAATTATGAGGTTACTTGGTCCCAAACGAAAGAGGACGCACTTTTACAGTTATCTCAACGCAAATTTAATCTTTTTTTACTCGATATTGGGCTACCTGATGGTTCGGGATTTGATGTCGCAAAAGAATGTCGGAAAACACAGCCCTCGGCTGCCGTTGTTTTTTTAACAGCGTTTACATCGCCTGATGATCGAGTGCACGGACTTGAGCTCGGTGCTGAGGATTACATTCCAAAGCCTTTTCATCTCAAGGAGCTGATTTTGAGAATTCAAAACGCCCTAAAACGAGCGAAATATGTGTCTGAAGCGATTGACGATGACGCCCCACTGACGATAGGGCAAGCTAGTTTTCATTTTTCAAAATTTGAGGCGACCTCAGGGGGCAAGATTCATTCGCTGACTCATAAAGAGGCCGCACTGTTAAAGTTACTTTTGGAGCGAAAAGGCGCAGTTGTGAGCCGAGATGAAATTCTTAATCATGTTTGGTCAGAGGACGAATTTCCAAGTTCGAGGACTGTGGATAATTTTATTTTACGACTCAGGAGGATCATCGAGAAAGATCCCGAAAATCCTCAGGTGATTAAGAGTGTTCGGGGAGTGGGGTATCAAATTCATGTTGTATAAAAATGCGCTTAATAGAAAAAATCTGGATCGGCCCCCCGTCTGGTTTATGCGCCAAGCTGGGAGGTACCATTCGCATTACCAAGCGCTAAAAAGAAATCACACGTTTATCGAACTATGCAAGAATCCCAAACTGGCCTGCGAAGTGACGATGGGTCCAATCCGGGATTTTGACTTTGATGCGGCGATTCTATTTTCCGATCTTTTATTTCCACTTGAAATGATGGGCATGGGACTTAAATATGTCGAAGGACCGGAGCTTGGTTGGCATTTAAAGTTACTCAAAGATGTTGAGCGGCTTAAAACGGGAAAAGACCTTGCGCGAGGTCTTGAGTTTCAGGCTGACGCTCTTAAGTTGCTTAAACAAGAGCTCCCCGCATCAAAAGGGCTCTTGGGTTTTGTCGGCGCACCTCTTACGCTTTTCTGTTACGCAGTTGAAGGCACGCACTCAGGAGACCTTGCTGACTCGCGCAAGGGCTTGAGCGATGGGCGATTTCAAGGATTTACCGAAAAACTTAAGGAGTTGTTGATTGCAAACATGGTATTGCAGGCGCGCGCCGGAGCAGATGCCGTAGCTGTTTTTGATACTTGCGGTGGCGAGTTTGATTCTGAGATTTATGCAAAGGTAGCAGTTCCGGCTTTAGCGGAGGTTCTCTTTGGCTTTAAAAAACTTTACCCAGATACTCCCGTAGTTTATTACTCCAGAGGGACCGGACCCGCTCATTGGAGAGCCTTGATAGGGCTTCCGATCGCCTGTCTCGGAATAGATTGGCGACAAGACTTATCTGAAGTTTTGATTCAGTGGGGACCTCACTTTTCAGTTCAGGGCAATGTTGACCCAGAATGGCTTTTTCTTTCGCCGACCGAGCTTGAAAAGAAATTGAGAGAGACGTTTCTAAAGGTAAAGGCGCTTCCGCTCGAGGCGAGAAAGGGGTGGATTTGCGGCCTAGGCCATGGCGTATTACCAAAAACCCCTGAGAACAACGTCCGGCTATTTATTAAAATTCAGAAAGAAATATTTGGAGGTGGCTCATGACTGTTCAACTTCCAAAATCAGAATTTCTAAAAAAATATAACGTCCCGGGTCCACGATACACAAGTTATCCTACGGTGCCCTATTGGACTGATAACCCCACTGAGACTCAATGGGTGGATAGCATTAGAGAGGCCTTAGTCGAAGCTGATCAGAAAAAAATCGGTGCGGGCCTTTATATCCATATTCCCTTTTGCGAAAGCCTTTGCACGTACTGCGGTTGCAATACTCGCATTACTCGAAACCATGGAGTCGGAAGTCCTTATGTATCCACCATCCACAAAGAGTGGGATCTCTATCATTTAAAGTTGGGACGATCGATCAAATTAAGTGAGCTGCATCTGGGCGGAGGAACCCCCACATTTTTAAAACCAGATGAATTAAAAACACTCATGGAAGGGATATTAAAGAACGCAGACGTGCTTCCGGACGCGGAGTTTTCAGTCGAAGCCGACCCTCGAGTAACTTCGCAAGAGCAATTAGCATTGCTAGCACAGTATGGCTTTAAAAGGCTTAGTCTCGGAATTCAGGATTTTGATCCTGTTGTTCAGGAAATCGTGCATCGTGTACAGAGCGAAGACCAAGTGAGGATCGTTACCGAGGCTGCACGGGGCCTAGGATACACGAGCATTAATTACGACTTAATTTATGGCTTACCCAAACAAACCCAAGCCAGCGTCCGTAGTACGATTGAAGCTGTGATTCGCCTCAAACCCGACCGCATCGCATTTTATGGTTATGCCCACGTACCATGGATCAAGCCCGGTCAAAGAAGATTTACCGAGGCTGATCTCCCGGATGGGGATCAAAAACGCGAGCTCTACGAGCTTGGGCGAAAAATGCTCGAAGAAATGGGTTACCGCGAAATAGGGATGGATCACTTTGCGCTCGAAACGGATAGCCTTTACAAATCCAGCGTAGACCACACTCTTCACAGAAATTTTATGGGGTATACCTCAAAACAAGTGTTTCCCCTGATTGGCCTAGGTGTCTCAGCTATTGGCGACTCATGGAGTGCCTTTGCTCAAAACGAAAAACTTCTGGAGACTTATCAGGCGCGAGTCGAAAAAGGCGAGATTCCAATTCATCGCGGACATATATTAAGCGCGGAGGATCAGACATTGAGGCGTCATATTTTAAATTTGATGACTCGGTTTGAAACCGACTGGAAGTTGCCAGCGCTCCGTACTCCCTATTTAGATGAAATATCTGAGAGATTGAGCGAATTTGTTTCTGATGAACTCATAGTTCTTACAAAAGAAGGATGCAAAGTAACTGATCTGGGGCGCCCATTTCTCAGAAACATTTGTATGGCTTTTGATGCAAGACTGGTCAGGCAAGCGCCGCAAACTCAGCTTTTTAGTAAAACCATCTGAGCTCTCCATGATAGGAACACTCGATACCTCAAATAAAGAAGTGGTGGTGGTTGGGGGTGGTATTGCGGGACTCCTGGCTGCTTATTATTTTGATCAGAGAGGGTATCAAGTCACCCTTCATGAGGCTGAAAGCAGAGTGGGAGGGCTAATTGCGACTCTTCATACCCAAGAAGGGATGGTCGAACGCGCTGCCCATTCTCTTTTTGCCACGCCGGCTGTTTTAGATCTTTGCAGGAACCTCGGAGTCGAGTTGACTGAAATAAATCCAGAGGCAAAAGCACGTTTTATTTTGCGCCGAAAAAAGCTGCGTAAATGGCCACTTGGAATAGGCGAAACACTTTGTGCTTTTTTTCGCGCCTATCTCGTTCGCTCAAAACGGGTAAATCAAGTTTGGACGCTTGAGCAGTGGGCACTCAGATTTTTGGGTCGACCTGCGCTCGAATACCTGATCGTGCCTTTTCTGCGTGGAATTTATGGAGCCGCGCCCTCTGAGCTCACCGTTGAGGCCGCAATGCCCTCGCTTAAAATTCCTTTTGGCCACTCACTGTTTAGTTTTCTGCTCGCAAAGAAAATAAGACCCTCTTTGAAATCAAATAAGCCAAAAGGTAAAATGGTTGCCCCAAAATTTGGAATGGAAGATTTAGTTTGTAAGCTTGAGACTAAACTTCAACAAAGGCTTGGATCAGGGTTTCAAAAAAATTCTAAAATCACCTCATTGCCGGCCTCTCCCAATGTCGTCCTTGCAGTCCCAGCGCAAGCGGCGTCTGAACTTCTAAAATCTTATGCGCCATCCTTAAGCGATAAACTTTTTAAACTGCCTTACGCGCCGTTGGTTAGCGTTACAGTTTTTACAGCAGAACCTGATTTTCCAAGCCCTCCTCGAGGTGTCGGAGTTTTGGTGCCTGAGGTTGAGGCCTCGGAATGCTTGGGAATTCTTTTTACCTCGAGTTCGTTTTCAAATCGTATTCACAGCGGCTCCGCACACCTTTCTTTGACCGTCATGTTAGGAGGTACTTCGAGACCTGAGATCCTCAGTTGGACGGATGTAAAGATCTCCGCTTCGGTTGAAAAGGAAATGCGGGCTTTTTTAAATTTTCGAGGAGCTCAGCCAAAAATGATCATTTCGAGACACCCAAGGGCAATTCCGGTTTATGGGGCCTACCTCGAAGACGTCTGGGCGACTGCCAAAGCAAGTTGGTGTTCAACTCCAGGTCATGTCCTTTTTGGCAATTACACGGGTCAGGTCAGTATTCGAGGGATGATCGAGACATTGGCTGAAGTAAAATAGGAGTTGGTTTTACCCCTTAAACCGGAGTTTTTTTCTCATTTGACGCATTACATCATTGATGATAAACGCAGTCGAAGAATTAAATAATAGAAAAAAGGAGCTTTTTTGTGAAATCGATTTTTAAAGTATATTTCGGCGCGATCTTTTTAGTTTCGTCTTTTGCTCAGGCGGCGACCGTTCAAAAGCTCACTTGCAAAGGCACTAAAGATACAAAACACGAGTCCGCAGTTGTAGTTATTTCGGCGGATTTTGCTGATATTGCAAAGATTGATTTTGAGTCAATGTCCGAAGCGCAAATGAGTAAAATCAAGCTGCCTGTTAAGTCCATGGACTTAAAAATCACTGGCATTTGGAAAAAATCAAGCCGACTGGGACATGGCAATAATCTTTGGGACGCCGATATGCTCGGAAAAATTTATTGGGATCAGCATGGCGGATTTCCTACCGCGACACTTGCAGTCCATGATGCTGAAAGCTCCGAAATTTCATATAGAGTTTATATCAATACTCGTGATTTAGGTAAGTCGGGCAAAAATGTTCCCCTCCACGTCTGGACCGATCCCGGTATGCCCGAAGGCGGAGGACATCCCAGCGAGTTTCTCTGTTCAAGCGTAGTTCGGTAATATTTTCTAGGAGTAAGACATGAATATTTTAAAATATTTAAGTTTTGGTATTGCACTTGTATTTGTAAATCACATTTCAGCATTTGCACATTCTGATGACGAAAGCTTGAAGTTGACTTGTTCCACCTTAGGATCGGCAATTGATGTCATCGCAGAATTTAATTTCGACCACGCCGCCGGAACTTTAGAGGTTTACAACTCGGCAGGAGATCTAGAACAGGTTTATGGCGTGGAACTCAGCAAAGAGGAAGTAGCTGCCCTCACCAAAGGCACAGAGGTTACTCTCATGGGAAAAACCTCGAAATCTCAGAGTAATGCTGGCGCTACAACTCAGGCAGTTCTTTTTAATATTGGTAAAGCGGGAAAATCGTCAAAGGTCCGAGAAGCGAGATTTGCTAAAGACAGTATCGTTTATACTTTGACTTGCAGATAAAGTCCGCGCGGCTGAGATGATCTGAATAATAATGGGCTATCGTAAAGCGTCACAGCTTCTTTACCTTATTTTAGGAAGCCTGCTTTTGTTTATTGGGATTGTAGGTATTTTCGTTCCCTTACTCCCTACAACGCCATTTCTTATTTTAACGGCCTTTTGTTTTGATCGGGGCGATCCTCGATTTCACCGCTGGCTTGTGAGTCACAAAGTTTTTGGTCCACCCATTGTAGAATGGCAGAATAAGCATGTCATTCGAACCCGCTATAAGCTTTTAGCGACAGCAATGATTGTTTTTACGGCTATTTTTGTTTTGCCATCCCAAAGAGTGCCGATGATTGGAAAAATAGCTTACTCAGTCGTAGTTTCTGCAGGTCTTGTCTTTCTTTGGACTAGAAAGGGTAGCGCAGATCTCTCGTGAATAAATAACCGGGGCGATTGATGTTTTACAGAGTGTGACCGCTTAATTTCATTGGCGATCTTTAATTTGTGAAAAAGGGGCCCCTTCTTTTTGCTTGACTCGAGGTACCAACCACAATAATCCCACGCCATAGCATTGCGAGGTGTTTATGAAGTCTTTTTTAGGGATTTTTCTGGTTTCTGCGTTTCTATTCGTTTCTAATCCCCTGACTGTGAAGGCAGATTATTTTTATCCTGTTCCGGCTTGGCCAGTAGGCATTCCGGTTACTGCCGAAGCAGCAATTTCGCCCTATCAGTTGGCGATAGCGGTTCAAAATCCTTACGGATATCCATTAGTTTGCGAAGGCCGGGCTTGGGCTACCACCAACTTTTTAGGTTCAGGCTGGCTCTACTTTAGTACCGGCGTGGTTTTTCCTTGGCGCGTAGGCTACGCCTACCTCTTGCCGCCCTACGGAAATATCTTTATTGGCGGTCAAGCTTGGGTTTTTTGCCGGGCATTTTAGGTGTCTGGATCCCTAGTTCTTTTACTTTTTTTGAAAATGCAGGGCCATTGGTTTGGGGATGGCTATAGGCATTCGTTTGTTTCTGGCTCAGATCGTCCGATCCAAGTTGAGGTTAACTCTGAAATTCAAGGCGACCTGCTCATTTCAAGAAACACGGTTACGGAAGAGGGTCAAACTTACGAGCGTATTTATTGGCTTCGCGCCAAAAAGGGTGAGTCAGATGTTTTCGAATTAGGTTATGGCGATGGCGCGAGCCCTGAGGTTTCTGCCGTAGGCATATATAGCGAAAATAGTTTTGAAGTAGAGCAGCCCCTAACCCCCGAATTAGTGTTAAAGTCAAAAACGGTTTTCGAATCTGATCAAAGTCTTTACTCTGAAAAAGGATACCGTGGCGATTCGCTCCTCTTTGAAACTAAAATCACTTTCGTCCGAAAACCTCTCGGGAAGTCGCGAGATCGATAGACCTCTTTATGCTCTTTTTTGGATGGGAATAAGCGCGCTCAGCTTTTCAGCGATGGGAGTTTTCGTAAAAAAACTGTCCCCAGCTATTCCGCATTTTGAACTCGTGTTTTTTCGTTCTTGGATCAATCTTTTAGCCGTGGTTTTAATAGTCAGAGGAGACCGTCGCGTCTATTTTCCTAAGGGAATTAAGCTTCTCATTTTTCGAGGACTTTTTGGTACGGGATCTCTAGCGGGTCTATTTTATACGATTAC
>CAYJBA010000053.1:0-11145 GCA_964367865.1 uncultured Bacteriovoracaceae bacterium
AGCGGTGGATAAAAGATTACGCAAACCTTGTCATTTACAAAGTTAGCGTATCTTCATTGAGGGAAAGTTAATCGACCTTCGGGTTTCAAAATGGACCCCTGGGGGCCGGGCCTCCACAGTGCGTACGGAGTGGAGCTACCGCGGCAGGATTTTCGATATCACCTTAAGTGGATTTCTGTTTCGTGAATCTTTAGGTCTACACCGCTTAAAGAGTACAGCATTTCAAATTACGGCGTCAGAGGATGCCTCCCTGCCTGTTTGGAGAATCGATGGGAGAGGAAACGGTCACGGAGTCGGAATGTGCCAGTGGGGAGCTAAGGTCATGGGGGAGCGCGGATTTAAAGCTGCCCTGATTTTAAAGCATTATTACCCAGACGCGAATCTTCGAAAAATGTGGTAATTCAGGCCTGAAATGGCCAACGATCTTTTTCTTCAGACTCTTGCTGCCTATGATTTTGAATTGCCCCAGGAGCAGATTGCTCAGTTTCCTGCATCGCCCAGAGAAAGCTCGCGCCTGTTAGTCGTACATCGTAAAACGGGCGTCATTGAACATCGACAATTTACGGATCTAATAGAGCTGATCAACGAAAGCGATCAAATTGTAGTAAATAACACACAGGTAATTCGAGCGCGTCTTTTGGGACGCAGAATCGCCGAAGGAAATGGTAACCCGGTTGAAGCCGGCAAGATAGAATTTTTTATGCTTGAGGAAAAAGCGCCCCGAACCTGGGAGGGACTTTTTCACGCTAGCGCAAAATATAAAGCCGGACTTAAATTTAAAGTTCCGACTCCAGATGGATTGGGGTTGCACGGAATTTTAGTCCGCGGGTCAGGAGACTCGACTCATGGAACAGTCGTCGCGGAATTTGATCGAGATCCATTAGAGTCTGGTGCAGGCGAAGTTCCATTGCCTCCTTACGTCGATCGAACTCCCACAGCCGGGGATGAATTTCAGTACCAGACTGTTTTTGCAAAAATTCCGGGTTCAGCGGCGGCACCCACAGCCGCTCTTCACTTTAGTGAGGAGCTTGTTAGGCGATTTAAGGCTCGTTGCGGGGGCTGGGACGAGGTTACTCTAAACGTGGGTTTAGGTACGTTTCGTCCGGTAAAGGACGATGACTTGTCCAAACACCTGATGCATGAGGAAAGTTTTCAGGTTTCAGATTCAACAGCGGAACATGTAAACCGGGCTAAAAACAGCGGCAAGCGAATTTTTGCGGTCGGGACTACTTCGGTTCGAACGTTAGAAAGTGCGTGGAAAAAATCAGACGAAAATTCACTGGCGCGACTCGAATCGGGATCCGGGAGAACTTCTATCTTTATTCGTCCCGGGTATGAATTCCAAGTTGTGGATCGACTCCTGACTAATTTTCATCTGCCCCGATCCACTCTGTTGATGTTGGTCTGCGCCTTTGGAGGAAGAGATCTAATTCTAAAAGCATACGACGAGGCAGTAAAGCACAAGTATCGATTTTTTAGCTACGGGGATGCAATGGTGATTTTATAAATAGACCGAAAGCACTCAATTGCAGGGTGAGGTTTTTTAGACCCCACCCCTTAAATTGAATTATTTCTTTAATGCTGCAAGCAGCTTTTCAGCCGCTTCGCGTGAAGCATTATCGATTGAAGAATCGCGCTGGTCAGTGATCTCGTCAATTACATCGCGAATCAAGCGGTCATGATCTCCGCGTCCTTTGTAGGTCGAAAAAGCATTGGCGGCCGCCAATCTTTCAGAATCCTGGCGAGTTTCTTGATCCTTAATGATCTTTGCCAGGTCCCGCACAAGCGCTGTCTCGAAATCATACTTGGAGTCGTTTAGTTTTCCAAAGTAGTAGGGTACTTTAGCTTTGCGGACTAAACTCTTTAGGATCGTAGTTCTTAATCCAGTTAAGCCACCTTCAGATCCAGATTCGTATTGAGACGCAGACTTGTTCATATTTTCACGCAATTTCTCAACGTAAGAGTCGCGCGTTGCCGGAGGTACCATTTTTTGAATGTATGGAGCCCATCCCACTAAAGCCGATAACGCATTGTCTTGGCTCGTGCGAATAGCCGATTTTACAACAGTTGGAAACGAAAAGAGTCCGATCGCCTGTGTGACTCCACTGTAGGCGCGCTCACGCATTTCTCGTTCGTTATAGAGTGCCGGTAACACCTCGTCTTTAAACGCATAAAGTGACTTAATATTAGTCCTGACCGTGCGCTGAATCGAACCGGTGCCCGAGGTAAAATAGAATCGCATGGCTGCGGTCGTTGCTCCGTTGTACTTCGCGACGGCTTCTTTTACCGCGGCGTCCGTTTCAAGCTTTTTCATCTCCGTTTCGGTCATCAGAAGAGTGGAGATTTTTTTTAAAGCCTGAGCCAAAGTGCTTTCGCCTTTTCGATTACTTTCTAAATTAGAAATCCGACTAAATGCCGTGCTCACCGAAAGGGTAGGATCATTTTCGAGATCGTATCGAATGCAAAGCGGGTCCACGCCGCCCTCTTCTTCATCTGCTTCTGCGTCATTACATGCGGAAAGTTTTGGATCTGTTTCGCTGATGTCCTTACCTGCATTGTAGATTGCGCTCAAGGCCTGGCGATCGTACGCAAGCTGTGGACCATCAGCAGAATCTACGCCGTTAAAAACTTCTTTTTCGTACTGAAAATCATTGTAGTCCATAATTGAATCCGAAAACCGAGAGTTCGCATTACCGCGATTTAGCGATAATGATCCTTTGAAATTATGAGCTAACCCTAATGCGTGTCCGACTTCGTGGTGGATCACGCCTTTGAGTAGTTCGATTCCAAATTGTTTTTCGCTATCAGAAGACAAGCTTTTACCCGAGAGAAAACTATCAACCAATGCGGCCGAGTAGCTTTCCATTTCACGGGCGCAAGCAATGCGTTTAGAGGTTCTGAGTTGTCCCGAAGCCCAACCTTCGTTCATTTTTGATTTTTCAGAATATTGACCATCTTTCCAAAATTTTTCGCCAATGTTGAGCCAAGCTGCTGGCATATAGATCAAGCTGTGGGACTGTTTTCCGGTAAATGGATCGCTCCCCTGACTCTCATAAGCAGCCCCCGCGAAAGTAATGTCATCCCAGGCGATAACGTTAAAGCGAGGATCTCCTAGTTTTACGCCTTCAGGAAGCTTTCCTTTAAACTGAACAACCGCGCGGTTGATTCCTTTAAATCCTAAAAAGTAACGATTAAATCCTTCGATCGCCAGCTGGACAGGTTTTAGGTATTCGTCCGGAATATTGCGAGTGACCCACCAGTCAATTGTTCCGTCCGTGCCATCTGCCTTTTTTGAAATATCAAAGTGAGCCGCGTAAGAAGTGGCTTCGCCGTTTTGAAAGATTTTTTCGCCCGGTAAAAAACGAAACCGAGCAACATCACCTTCTTTGGCACCCACTGGATCTTCGGGGTCCATGACAAAAGTTTTAAAATCGGCGCCCATGGCCAATGCACTTTTAGGAAAGAGAGCTTCAAGTACGTCATATCGAGCGCCGTCTGCTAAGCGCAAGGTGGTTTCTTGAAGGATGAGATTTTGCCCCGAAACGAACTCAAAAGAACGGATAAATGAATCTCGGGGTTGCAAAGCTTCAGGGCTTTTATAGGCGCTGGCACTTTGCATGAGTTGAGAAAGATATACTCCAGAGTCTGCCGCAGTGACCGTAAGTGTATTTTGATCCTCTGAGACTATTTTGTATCGGCTAATGATTTGATTGGGATGGTTTGCATGGCTTGAGTAAAGGCGTTCGTCTTGAGCCATGAGTTGAAGTTCGTTTTCCCAGATTCTAAATTTTGCGGGAATAAGTCCTAAGACCATGGCCTGGCTGAAAAGGTCGAGTCTTTCGTCGCGTTGGGACGAATACTGAAGGTCAGCGCTGTAAAAAAACTCTGTTTCTAAAACTGCAGTTCTATTAAATGTAATGACTTCTTTAATCGCAGGAACTTTCGGGCCTCGAGCTGAGTCTCTTTCGCCATCGGGCGTAGCCTTGTGATCAGTGATTACCGAATTTGCTTCTCGTTTCGAACAAGAAGTGGCGCCCAATGCGAATGCAAATGCGAAAACTGCAAAGACAACAGGTTTGCGAAAATTCATCTTAATATATCCCCCTTATGAATAGTCTGAAGTGGGGATAGCAGAGATTGTGCTCTGTGTAAACTAAGGGACCTATATTTTTAAGGTTCGAAGAAGTTGCTGAAATAACAGAAAAAAGTAGCATCATAATAACAGACTATTTTTGTCAAAAAACTCATTAAGATCAGACCCTTCGACACGGTGCTCGAGTAGTGGTAGGGTCCGCGTCAATGATCGAAAAGACCTTGGTCGTAGGACCCTTTCAATGCAATTGCCGAATTCTCGTTTGTCAGACGACGGGTGACGCGCTGGTGGTTGATCCGGGAGATGACGCTTCGAACATTCTCACCTCACTCAAAGAGATAAAGACGCCGTCGGGTCTCGCTATTTCGGTCAAATATCTTTTACACACGCATGGACACCTCGACCATATCGCGGCTACGCGCGAAGTAAAAGAAGCGAGAAGTGCGGACGCGCCGAAAACTGTTTTGCATCGAGCAGATGACGAACTTTATATGAAGCTCAGAATGCAGTCACAACTCTTTCAACTCGATTATGGTGATCCGGCTCCGATTGATCATTATGTAGAGGATGGAGAGGAGCTTCGAATTGGAAAAATGCGGATTTCGATAATTCATACCCCAGGACACAGTCCCGGCAGCATTTGTTTTCGAGTCCACGAAGATCTGGCAGAAGAAACTCAAGAAACCTTATATTCGGGAGACACTTTGTTTCGCGAAAGCGTGGGACGTACTGATCTTTGGGGTGGAAATCAAACCCAGATGTTCAAAAGTATTCGAAATAGAATTTTAATTTTGGATGGTGATACGCGTGTTTGTCCGGGCCATGGTCCCAACACGACGATCGCGCATGAAATTAAAAAGAACCCCTTTCTGGTGTAAAACATGGCTATAGAAAATCGCCCGCTTAGATTTGAAGTCGAAAACGTGATTCGTGACGGCGCTGGCGTAGGTCGAGCTCGGGCTGCGCGTCTATGGCTCAAGTCTCAGGATGGAAAAGAACACGAAATAAGAACTCCGGTTTTTATGCCCGTGGGGACATCCGCCGCAGTAAAAGGAGTGACTACGTCAGAACTCCGCACGATGAATGCTCAAATCATATTGGGAAACACCTATCATCTTTACCTTCGCCCAGGACATGAGCGGATCGAGAGATTAGGTGAACTCGGGCGCTTTATGAACTGGGACGGACCCATTTTGACTGACAGCGGTGGGTTTCAGGTTTTTTCGCTTTCAGGACTAAACAAGGTAGATGATGAGGGCGTCACTTTTCAATCCCACATCGATGGAAGCTCGCATCGATTTACGCCAGAACTTTCGATGAATATTCAAAAAGCGCTTGGTAGCAATATTGTCATGGCGTTTGACGAATGTCCGCCGTATCCAGCGACCCGCGAAGAAGTAAATGCGGCGATGAGGCGCACACTCGCTTGGGCGAAGCGTGGACTCCATGTTCCGCTAAAGTTCCATCAAGCTCGGTTTGGAATAATACAGGGGGGCCTTTATGAGGATCTCCGTGTTCAGTCCGCGCGCGAGTTGACCGAACTTCCTTTTGACGGTTTTGCTATAGGGGGGCTATCGATCGGAGAAACTCCCGAGCTGATGCAGAAAATGGCTTACCATACCGCACCTCTGCTTCCGCCTGATAAGCCGCGTTATCTCATGGGAGTAGGTCGCCCCGAAGATTTGGTCGAAGGCGTGCGAGCGGGCATCGATATGTTTGATTGTGTAATGCCGACCAGAAACGCCAGAAACGGCCAGCTTTTTACGAGTCTTGGAAAGTTAAACATCAAAAACGCCAAATTTGCGGATGATCCAGGGCCTCTTGATCCAAACTGTCCTTGCGAAACTTGCACGAAATACTCACGCGCCTACCTGCGTCACCTCTTTATAAACGGTGAAATCCTATCCGCGCGACTCAACACAGTCCACAATTTGACATTTTACTTAGGCCTCATGACTCAGATGCGCACAGCAATACTTGAGAATCGGTTTGACGATTGGGTGAAAACTTTTTATACCCAGAGCAAGGAATCATAATTAATGATGAAAATTCACATGTTCGGTTGGGTTGTAAGTGCCTGGGTTCTTTCTTCCATGGTTTATGCATTAAATGCGTTAGCAGAAGGGAACGCGCTTCCGGTCGCACCGGTGCCTGGGGGAAATCAAACGCCTCAGCCTGCCGCTCCTTCTTTGGCAATGAACATGGTCCCGATGATTGTGATTTTCGGAATCATTTATTTTATGATGCTGCGTCCACAACAGAAAAAAATGAAAGAGCAGCAAAACATGATTTCCACTCTCAAGCATGGTGATGAAATCGTGACCGCCTCGGGAATTCTTGGAAAAATCACGGGTATTACTGACAAAGTTGTTACACTCGAAGTGGCCAATGACGTGCGCTTGAAAATGATGAAAAGCCAAGTCGCGCAAGTCATAAAGGGTCAAATCAAAGATCTCGCTTAAAAAGCTGAAGGAGTGCCTATGGGCCGCAATTGGTGGGGGAAGTGCTTACTTCTAGTGTTCCTAACTGTCCTTTCTGGAATGTATGTCTATCCGACGATCGCGAATCTCGATCTTGAAAAAACAAAATTTCCGTTTAAGCAAAAAATTAATCTAGGGCTGGATCTACAGGGCGGTCTCTATATGGTTTTGGGCGTAGACTTTAACAAAGTCTACCGCGAAGTGATTGATCGACAAACGACAAGCCTTCAAGAGCGATTAAAAGAAAAACTCATCACGGTAAAAGGTGTTCGCACGCAAAAAGACGGATTGCCCGCTGACGACCCTCATGTCGTTGTTGAGTTTGATCAGGCAAAGCGGGATGAAATTTACAATCTCGTAAAAAAAGAATTTTGGAATTTGAGACTTGCTGTGGAGAATCCCGGCAAGCTGGAGATGGGACTCGCAACCGAGTATCGCAATGAGATCCGCGATAAGACGATCAATCAAAGTATCGAAGTCATTCGCAATCGTATCGATGAGTTTGGTGTCTCTGAACCCATTATCACCAGCCAGGGAACTGACCGGGTAGTAGTAGAGCTTCCGGGTGTAAAAGAAATTGACCGTGCGAAAGATCTTATTGGCCAGACGGCAAAGCTCGAATTTAAAATCGTGGATGATAAAAGTATGACCCCGCAACAAGTAGCGGGGCTGATTGCGGAGGCCGAAAAGAAAAATAATATTACTTTTAAAGAAGGCCAAAAATTTTCGGATTACGTAAAAAGCATTAACGAAGCAGTCAAAGGAAAAATTCCTGCCGAAGATGAAATCGCATTTGAGAGAACAAAAGCTGCCAAGGGCCAAGAAGGCGCTCACATTCCGTTTCTGCTGCATTCGAAAGCTGGAGTGACCGGCGACGATCTTCAGGATGCTCAGGTAGGATTTGATCAAGAAACTCAAGTTCCAGAAGTTAATTTCAGCATGAATCCCAGAGGGGGAGTGCTGATGGGTAAACTAACAGAGGCCAACAAAGGAAATAGAATGGCCATCGTTCTTGATAACCTGGTTCAATCCGCTCCGGTGATTCAGTCTCAGATTACAAATCGCGGAAGAATCACGATGGGTGGGTCTAGAGCTTCTGAAGATATTATGAAAGAGGCGAAGGATCTTGCGATCGTATTGAGAGCGGGAGCGCTTCCTGCGCAGCTGGATTTTCTCGAGCAGCGCGTAGTTGGTCCTTCGCTGGGGCAGGACTCGATTAAAAAAGGAGCCTACGCAAGTTTGGTCGGCTGTTTGGTCGTTTTTTTATTCGTTTCTTTTTATTATCGTGTGAGCGGACTGATTGCCGTATTTTCACTGATGCTCAACGTTCTTTTTGTTTTGGCAACGCTTGTGGGTATGGATGCCACACTCACTTTGCCGGGGATAGCGGGGATCGCACTCACGGTCGGGATCGCGGTTGATTCCAATGTCGTGATTTATGAGCGAATTCGCGAAGAGCTCAGGCACGGAAAACGGGCCCATGGCGCTGTTGAAGCTGGGTTTCAGAAAGCATTTCGCACGATTTTGGATGCAAACGTTACGAATGCCGCAGCAGGATTAGTACTTCTGATGTACGGAACTGGACCTATTAAGGGCTTTGCGGTGACTTTGCTCATCGGGATCGTTACTACTTTATTTACGGCAGTTTTCGTTTGTAAGGTTGTGTTTGATCTCTATCTGCGCTCCCTCGAAAACCGAAACGCTGCAGAAACTGTGAGTATCTAAAAAGAGGACTTTCAACATGTTTGAACTCATTAAACCTGGAACAACAATCGACTTTGTGGGGCGAAGACATATTTGGATGGGGGTATCGGTCCTTGCGATTCTTGGTACCGTCGCATTATTTTTTACAAAGGGACTTAACTACGGAATTGATTTTACAGGCGGTGCTGAAATTCAAATCAGCGTTCCTGCATCCTGGGATATTGGCAAAGTGCGCTCTGAAATGGAGTCAGGTGATATTAAAGGCTTGAAAGTCCAGCAAATTGGAGAAGCAGCTTCTCATCAGTTTTTAATTAAGGCGCAAGGAGATGAGAGCGCATTAAACAAGGTTTCCCAGCAGGTTGAAGCGGTTTTAAAAAAATCGGTTGCACCCAAAGAATATGAAATTCAGAGATCAGATGTTGTAGGACCCGCAGCTGGGAGCTCTTTGAGAACCAGTGGATTTTTATCCATGGCCTATGCGTTGTTGTGTATTCTCATTTACGTAGGATTTCGATTTGACTATCGTTATTCGCCGGGTGCAGTATTGGCTCTCTTTCACGACACCGTTCTTACGCTTGGGATTTTTATACTTACTCAAAAGCAGTTTGATCTACAGATTCTGGCTGCGCTCCTGGCACTCATTGGTTACTCCAATAACGATACGATTATTGTTTATGACCGGGTTCGTGAGACGACTCACGTGCACCCTCATCTCTCAATTGAGCAGGCTGTAAATCGTGCGGTGAACGAAACACTAGGCAGAACAATTTTGACCTCTCTATGTACTTTTTTCACGGTTTCCGCACTTTGGATGTTCGGTGGAAAAGTCATCGAAGATTTTGCGTTTACGCTTATGATTGGAATCGTTGTTGGTACTTATTCTTCGATTTTTATCGCAAGTTCCTTGGTGATCGAAATTACAAAGTATTATGAAAAACGGGATATCAAGCGCAAGATGAACGGAAGCGCCGGAAAAAGCCGCACTTATACAGTTCGGCCCGAGCCCAAATTTCAACCCTAGTCCTTTGCTTTTGCCATGGGGGTAAATGATGGCAGATTATCTGGAACCCAGGCAGTGGAAACTTAGGTCAGATTCGATTGACTCTGCATTTTCTCTGGATTTGATCGCGACTCTAGCTAAAAAAACTGGCCTTTCGCCAGTGACTATTCGAGTTTGTCTTTCACGGGGTTTAAACACCGTAAGCGCCATAGATGATTTTCTAAATCCAAAAATTGATCATCTGACTTCACCAACAAAAATAAAAGACATGCCAGCTGCGGTAGAACGTTTAGCCAAAGCGCGTGCTTCAGGAGAACATGTACGTGTGTTCGGAGATTACGACGTGGACGGCACTACGGGCGCCGCACTTCTGAGCTGGGTATTTAGAGAATTTAAGTTGACCTTTGATGCGACACAGCCTGACCGCTTTAAAGATGGATATGGCCTAAATGTCCGGGCAGTCGAAGAAGCTAAGGAGTCCGGTGTCCAAATATTGGTGACTGTCGATTGCGGAATTACGAGTTTTGCGGCTGCGGAAAAGGCGCGGGAGCTGGGCATTGATTTAATTATTGTTGACCACCACCAAATTGATCCCGAAAAGGGACTTCCCTATGCGTTTGCTGTGATTGATCCACAGCGAGAGGATTGTGAGAGCGGACTCAAGCAACTCTGCGGTTGTGGACTTGCGTTTTATCTTGCTATGGCTCTTCGAGCGAAAGGTCGCGCTGAGGGATGGTTTACAGGAACAACCGAACCCAATCTCAAGCAGCATCTGGATCTGGTGGTTATGGCGACTGCTGCCGACATGGTTCCATTGACCGGAGATAATCACATATTAGTCCGGCACGGACTTGAGATTCTTAAATATTCAAAAAAACCAGGGGTCAAGGCGTTACTTCAAGTTTCAGGGCTAGGTACTCAGTTTAGTCCTGGGCAATTGGGCTTTGCTATTGGACCTAGAATAAATGCTTCGGGCCGAATGAAGTCTGCGAGTATTGCGCTTGAACTGCTGACCACGCAAGACACCAGCCGCGCAACTGAACTCGCAGAGCAGCTCAACCGATTGAATATCGAGAGAGCTCAGATGCAGAACGGTGTTTGGGATCAAGTTCGAAGTCGAGTTGAAGCAGAGATTGCTCAAGGAAATTTTAAATACGGAGTAGTGGTTGCTGATCCAGGATGGCACGAAGGTGTTGTTGGCATTGTTGCGTCTCGTGTTACCGAAACTTTTAGAAGACCCGCTGTTGTTATCGCCATTCGCGATGGCATCGGAAAAGGAAGCGCACGCTCGTACGCAGGTAAGGATGTTTTAGCGGCACTCAGGAGCGCCGCTTCAAATCTTTTAGGTTTTGGCGGACATAAATATGCTTCGGGGCTTTCAATTGATCCCAAGCAAATACTTAAATTTACCGACGACTTCAATCAGGCTTTGTCCGGTCTCGGCGAAGATGCTGAATCGCGGCCACTACTTTTGGAGGGGGATTGTTCGCTTGAGGATTTTGATCTAAGGACACTTCAGGAGCTTGAGCGACTCGGCCCTTTTGGGCCCGGTAATCCCGAAGCTATTTTCTCGTTTAAAGCCGCAGTAGCACGTCATCAGATATTAAAGGGGCGCCATCTCAAACTAAATTTATCCCCACTACCGTCTCATGCTCGGAGTGGATCGTCGAAAAAAACCGTTTCGATCGAAGCAATTTGGTTTCACGCCGCAGAGCGAGGTAATGAGCTTTTAGGTTCCCTCTTAAAAGGTGAATCAGAATGGGCGGGTGTACCCGAAATTAATCGGTTCAGGGGACAACAGACCCCGACCCTCCGTGTCCGAGATTGGCGTAAGCCGCCGATAGCTTGACACTTTGCTCCGACACGAT
>CAYJBA010000054.1:0-11137 GCA_964367865.1 uncultured Bacteriovoracaceae bacterium
GTCAGTCCGCCAGTTAGGTCATTGTATAAAAGACTAAAAATCTCGGTATTGAAATTGGTCAGCGAAATCGGTCGATCCGAATCATCATAGGCGTAGGTAAAACCGCCCGTAGTATTTACAGAAGTAAAGCCCGTTTGAACGAGGTTATCATTTTTATCGTACGAATATGTGAGATCCGATACTGGAAAACCGGATAACGAACCAAGACCGCGCATATGGCTCTGGGTTAGGCGTCCAATGATATCATAATTAAATGTGAGTTCAGACTGAGCATTAGTCGTCGATGAAATATTATTTTGCTCGTCGTATACAAGCTCAACCACATTATCCGGGAGTGATTTGCGAATGAGTCTATTTTTATCGTCAAAAACAAAAGTTTTTAGGTTGCCGTTAGGGTCAATCTCCTGGGTGAGGTTACCGGCAATATCATAAGTATATTGGTGAGAAAAATTAAGAGGATCAGTTTTCTTCTTTAAGCGTCCCATGGAGTCGTATTCCATGCGGTGAACACTGCCCAATGCGTCGGTGATCGTTTCTAGCTCGCCAGTTTTGAAATAAGTGTATTTCGTGATCTCGCCCTTGGCAGAAGTTACCTGGGTCAGGCGATTCATTATATCGTATTGATACAGAACTATTTCGGTCTTGGCATTTGTGACTTTGGTCACGTTGCCCACAGCATCAAGCTCAAATATTGTTGTATCTCCAGCGGGGTTTGCAACCGATACTAAATTTCCGGCGGAGTTATATTGCATTGTAGTCGTTCTATTGAGTGGATTTGTGACTGAGGTCACTAGAGACAATGGACCACTATAATTATACGAAATCTTATGCAGTAAAGGATCTGACTTAGACAAAAGTTGTCCAGTTGACGTCGAGTATTCATTGATCGATGTCTTTTGTCGTCCGTTGGTTTTTGTAACGATGTTTCCAAATAGATCAAAGGTCTGACTCGTTGAAATCGCGGTAGCTGAATCACTTTGTGAGATTAGATCTCCAAATGTAGGCGAATCCGGTGTTAGATCGTAAGTATATTCGATTTTACTACCGTCTACTCGCGTAACTTTTGTGATCCGTCCGTCGTTGTCACGGTCAATTTTTGCGAATCCTTTTGATCCGTCCCCCATCTGAGCGACATACCCGGTCTTTGGATCTTTTACTGCCTTGGTTTCGGTAGGCGTCGCACCAGGGCCTTTGATACTGTCGTAAACATCACCCGGACCGGTGCCGTAAGTCGCAAGCTGCCCAAACTGGCCGTTTGTATTTTTATTAGCGATCGTTTTCGAGCCTGAATCGTCAATTTCATAAACACTGAGATCAGGGTTAGTGATTTGTTTAAGCCTGTTCCACTCATTGTAGACGTATTGAGTCGAATTTCCTCGCTGATCCGTTTGAGCCGTCATGAGACCGTCTTGATACGTAAATCCGCGTGACGAGCCGTCAGGATAGGTTACAGATGAGATTCCACCAGATCCGTCGAAAGAAAACTGAGTGTTTCTACCTGCTGGATCAGTAACCGAGGAAAGCCTACCCCCACTATAGTTATAAATAATACTTCGACCGGTGGGGTCCGCCATTGCGGTGAGTTTACGGCCTTTGTCATTGGCACTTTGGGCTGCTCGATCATATGTGAATGTCGTTTTTCGCCCAACACGATCGGTGCTTGAGGTCTGAAGTCCGTCTATATCAAATTCATCAAATTTGCCGTTCCTGTATTCGCGCTTAAACGTTCCGTTTGCAAGACGGCTAAGTTTTGAGCGGTCTTTAGAAACAGGGCCAAAAGTGACAACACCGCCAGCGAAGTTTTGAAAGACGATTTTTCTTATTCGTTGGTTTCCAGAGTCCGAAACAATGAGATTCCCGTCAGCGTCAACACTAACTTGTGTTGGACTTTTAAACTGTGCATTAAGTGCAGGTCCACCGTCACCAGCAAACCCAGGCGAAAGATTGCCTGCTACAGTGACGAGTTGAAGTGTCGACAAATCTAATCGTCTGATTACATGATTGTTCGTATCAGCAATATATAGGAATCCGTGGTTTTGGTCGATTGCCATTCCAAACGGATTGTTTAAAAGTACGCTTGGACCGTAACCCTTATCTTGTAGAAAAGCATCAGCGTTTCCTACGAGTGTAGAAATCCGGCCGGATGTATCAACTTTTCTTACGCTTCCATCCTCGGTTGAAATATACAAATTGCCCACGGAATCGTAGAGAACTCCGCGGGGATGAAAAAGCGCGGCATCAGTGGCGAGTCCGCCATCTCCAGTTTTACCAATTTTCGAAACGTTACCAGCTATTGTAGTTACGGAATTATTATTTAGATCATAGAGGCGAACGACATGATGTCCTGTATCGGCCACCACAAACGTGTTCGGAGTCCTACCTCCCGTTATGCCGCCCGGATTTTTCAAGGTTGTAGGGAGATTTCCATCGGCCTGAAATTCTGTATTTGGCACGAGTCCTGAGCTGTTCACTATGCAACGGGGAGGGCGAGGATCAACGTGGATATCTCCGGTATACGTTAAAGCTCCACACGAGATACTTATATTATTATCAGCACAAAAATTTTTGATGCTACTCAAAGGTGGAGATTCTTGGCCAGCGACGATAATGCCAACGTCGGGCCAAACGGGAGCATTTAAAAAGCGTCCAGCTGCCAACTGAACTTCGTTAGTGGGTCCTGCTAACTGCTCGTCAAGCGAATAGATCGCACCCCTTGCTTCGTCAGAAAAATATATGAGTCCGTTATATTGAACCAATTGCGACGGTTTGGAATTAAATGTGTAATCAACATACCACCGTGCACAGAATGGGAAAAAAAATGTCGGCGGAATGTATTGAAAATATGAGGTTGAGAGCCTACCGCCCAAATGCGGAATTGTTCCCAATACTTGGAAGGAGTTAGGAGCGGAGATGTCACCACTAATAACAGACATACTTTCCTTAGCTGTTAACGTTAGGTTTGGAAGTTTCGAAAGATCGTGCCCCAATGAAAGATCTCCGTCCGTTTGTGACACGTCAAATATAGTGCTAATTTGATTTTCGACACCGTATCCGGAAACCGCACCATCAGCTTCTTCAAGAAAGATGCGGTCGTCGTCCGGGTTTACAATTTTGGAATAACCCGAGATTCTCCAGCCATTTCCAACGGGTGATGAAATCTGGTTCTGAAGATAAATCAACCCTGTTAGGTCAGACGGGTATGCCGTCCTAAGAAGTTCTGTTTCTACTTTAGTATTCTGTTCAATCTTAGGATCGCCCCACCACTCATAGGTGCGTTTTGTAGATGAGGTGACAGTGATGTGCTTAAGATGCACTTCATATTTTGCGTTATAGGGATAGATGTTAGAGTCGAAAAAGTCATTCGTGTTTTGATCTTTGAGTTCTAGCGCAAACGAAATTACCGACTTCTGAGGCAACCCTCTAAATTCAAGCTTTGGTGAAACAGCTTTTCCAGCTGAAAATTGGGCAAAAATGAAGTCAGGTTCGTACCATGCAGAAATGTCGGTGGTGGATTCCTCCCTAAATAGGGTACCGAAGCCGCCTCCAGAGTTAAATTGAGCCGTTACTTCTTCCCTCGGTATATCGAAAATATTGGTAACCACGGCAGTAGGTTTTGACCAGGAACTCTTATAAAGAAGTGTGGGGCTAACAGCAGTGCCCATCGATTGAAAACTCGGAAGTTTTATAGTCGCTGCCATCTCACCAGTAAATGTATTTGCACCAGGCCTGTCTTGGCCGCCTAATGCTTTTACTTTTGGGCCTAGAGGCGCGGCAAATATGCTACTATAATGAGAGATCCCAAAACCAGGGCGGGTGACTACACTTTGTCCATCCGAACTAACATCAGCAATTCCGTCAATTTCCCAAATTCCCTTTTTGCTATTCATCGATAGGATCATCAGAGTCACGCCGGGTGGTAAGTCATTTTCATTGGGTAAGACCAGTTTCGCGCGAGATTTAAAGGTAAGACCGGATGGTTCGAGGGCTAAGATTGTGTCGGGCTGCGCATATTCTGGCGTCGGAATTGTGGAGTAATTCGCAGAAATTCTACTGATCGTGATCTGCCCGGACGAAGATCCGTCAGGAAACACCACTGAATCCTGGTCAGCTGAAATACTTACACTAGTATCGTTATCGGCAGTTTTCAATATCGGTCCTGCATGAGAATCGCTGATGGGTGAATCGCCACGAATCGGCGCTAAGAAGATGGGGCGTTGCAATACATTTGCGGTATTTAAAGCTAATGTAATCGCAATGCTTGTGCGGGAAAATTTTAATAAAGTACCTGATCCATCTATTCTTGAAACACCGGTTGCATCCACGACTAACATTTGATCACCGGTCACTGGCATTTTTGGATCTTGGGCCAGCGCAAACACGCCGCTTGCGTCAGTTACAGAGGTATATGCGCCGTTTGCGATGCTTATAACTACGCCGGAGAGGGCTGTTCCCGTGGTGTCCTTCACCGTTCCCGAGAGTAAAGTATTCGATATAGAGACTGACACTTTGGCAGTCTCAGTTTTTCCATCTGCGGTCGCCCTTACATTGGCGTCTTGAAACACGAACAAGGAAATTGCGAAAGACCCGTCAGCTCCGGCAAGAATAGACCCAGAGTTAAAGAAACCGGCGCTGGCGGTGACCTGCGCACCTGGCCTGGTAGCCCCAGGAGCACCTCGCACAAACATATGAATACCATCTGAGTTAGGGACCGCGCTTAATAGATTTGGATTCAATATACGAAGTACGATATCGACGGAGGTTGTAGTAGTTCTGGTATTGCCAGCTAGATCGTTTATTTCCCAACTTAGGCTAAGAGTACCTTCGACTTGAGCTGTGTAAGTTCCGGAAAATGATTTTGAGTCGCTACTTAGTGTAAGTGCTTGGCCGTTCACTTTTGCAGATGAAAGCGTTTCGTTTGAAGAACCTGACACTGCGAAGTTTAATGCGCTTACTATACTTGTATCAGTTGGCGTTAGATTGGCCAACACAGGTGGAACCGTATCGAGTACAATATCTATTAACTGAACCGGCGTGGCCATGTTGCCTGCGGCGTCCGTGCTTGAAATTTCAAATATATTAATTCCTTCTCTTAACGTCAAAGCTACGTTTTCAATCGCTGTTCCAAATCTTGCAATCTCACTTCCGTTTTGCATGACGACCGTGGACGTAGGTGATAGATCATCCACTGCGATTGGAATGCTAAAATTCGGGCTATTAGTTAGATAATGATCCTGGACGCCCAAAATAATTTTAGGCGGCGTGCGATCCACTCTAAATTGCACGGACAGCGGATCAGGCTGCGCTTTGTTCCCGGCAAGGTCTTTGGCATACAGATTGAAGTGATACAATCCTTCTGCCACGAGATTGATATCGCCGCTCACGTTAAAGATCTGTCCTTGGTCCGAGCTTGTAAACTGCAAAAGCGAAGTCACGTCATTATTAACGGCAGCGCCGCTGACATCGGTGCCGACGAGCCCCGCCTTAAAGCCCTGGGGGTCAATCAAGCCAAACATATCCTGAACCGTGGCTGAAATACTCTGAACGCTCTTTACAAAAGCGTGATTTAAATCAGGGGTGCTCCCGGCAAGCCAGATGGGCGCGACAAGGTCTTGAGCCACTGGTTCTTTAAGCGAGAGCCTCGCTAGTAACTTTCCGTCATCGTCGTAATCATGATCCCAATCCCTACCATCGCCCTTATTGCTTAGCGTTGCCGAAAACACGTTTTGGTTTGCAGCAAAAAGCTTGGGCGTATCGTAATTAAAGCTGATCGTCGAACCGCCCGGCAGGGCCTGGATCATTTCTTTAACAAGGCTGTTGTTCCAATAGAACTGAGCCAGTTTTTTATCATCGCCATCATCGTTGCTGTTTCTAGAATCATCTCCTTGTTTTCTGAGATTAGTGATCGTTGCATGAGCCTTTGTTTTTTCGCCGTCGATTGCACTACCGATATCAAATTCAAGAATGATTTTATATTTTCCCATGACCGTTGAGTTAAGGCTTGGCTGGGTAACTAAATTATTAATCTGAAGCGGAAATCTATTTTCAGCCAAGATCATCGGCTCTTGTGAGCTTCGCTGATCAATCTTTGCAGTGATCACGGCAAGCCTGTCCCTTAATTTTCTAATCTCCGAAATTATGGATTCAGGATGATGCTTCTTAGACAAGCTTGAGATGAGATCGTTCAGGGCCGCAATCCTCTTTTGAAGCTTGGATTGGATCCTGAGCAAGGATTGCATCTGGTCTGAAACCTTGCTCACTTGGATGATCAGGGTGTTGAGGTCGACTGCGTTAAGGTTCGGCGGCGTATATTGAAACGACACTTCTTTTTTGGTTGAGCTAAGAGACACGGATGGGGTCACTGGATTAGTAAAATCAGGGAAAAATATTTGTACTGAAACTCCATCATCTCTCATCATTTCCAAAAGAGTTTTGCGATCATGACCCTTATAGTGGTCGTACTTGCGGCCTGAGAGCTGAATATTTCCAGAGAACTTGGCAGGCGAGCCAGATTTTTGCGGAATTCCCTGCGGGGTTTCT
This sequence comes from uncultured Bacteriovoracaceae bacterium, assembly GCA_964367865.1. Taxonomy (GTDB): domain Bacteria; phylum Bdellovibrionota; class UBA1018; order UBA1018; family UBA1018; genus CAYJBA01. Next base: position 6,538 of record CAYJBA010000054.1, read on the forward strand.
ACTGAAATCACATAACCACGGTCAGGCGCGGTGCCAACGTCGTTGGCCTGGGCTACCACACCTGAATGGGTTAGGAGCAATATTGAAAATAGGGTTGTATTCGTGCGAGTGGAGGTAAACATACGGGCTGCGCTCCATTAAAATATTTTCGCTAAAAGTCAGTGCTTAATAAAAGGTTGAAGTGCTGCTGCTTCACCAGGCTCAACGACGCCAGCGGTCTGAAGTGATGCAAGGTCATCCGTAGTGAGTGCGTACTGAGCTTGAGCGTTGATTGCATCGTCAACCGCCAAGACTTCAAGGGCTGCGCTGGGTGATAGGCCGGTGATTAGTGCGGTGCCTGATCCCTCGGTTTTTGAGTCCTGGGAACCTGGACTGCATGACAGCCCACTCACGAGTATAATGACTGCTATAAAAGAGATGATTCGTACCTGTATCCGAGAGCTCATAAAACGTCCCTCCTCACCGGATTCAAGATTTTGTCGTTAAAAAACTAAATTCTTATGACCTTCTTTTAATATTCTAATTTATTTAACGCATTACGTCAATTGACCAAGGCAACGAAGTACCGTGTTTTCTGTCAAATTTAATTTTGCTGCCATGAAAGTTAAGGTGCAGGGGTATGTAGGATTTTGAAATTGTTCAAACAAAAAGGATATGGGTAAGGGGGGACACGGGGAGTTGGTGTAAGAAAATTTATTTCTAGGTGATTCGTGCTAAGGCAGCTATTTTTTCAGGTTGTTTTCCGGCAGAATGTGGTCACCTGCAACTATTGACAGACGTCCTGATTTGCTACGAATAAAATACAGTATTGGCAAGAGGCTGAATCAGCGAGGAGAAGAAAGGTAATCATTTTGAGCAGCCATGCCCTGTCCGCAGACTATTCAAATGAAGGCGCCTATTTGCTCCAGCCGTTCCCTAAATGTGGCCTGACGCGGCTCAAGTCCGGTCCAATTGGAGCAACTACAACAAAACATGTTCCTGAAAACTCCATGAACAGAGGTACTGTCAGCATCAGTGCCTCTATATCTTTTAAAGTGAAAGCTACTTAAATCCTTACTAGCGAAATTGGGCTCCTCGGAATCCTGCCCTTCTGTAGGAGTAAATTTAGGCGGAAATTCAGCGGTGAACTAGAGAAAATTCAATGAAACTCTTTTCGAGGCATGCACTCAGCATCTTTTATACCTATTTTAAGCAGCTCAGCTCTGTCATTTTTGCAAAGAACCTCTCCACCCTTATTATGGTAAACAATAACTGAGTCGTATCCATTTAGGTCTGTAAAATCTAGGTGATCGAACCCTATTCGACTCTTCGTATCCATTATGTACGACATCCAACCATATTCAGTACACTCATATTTTTCATTAGTTTTTAGACCCTGACACTTAAATCCGCCAGCCTCTATAGCTGCTGCCTTTGTTGCTGCTATGCCAGGGCACACTTTTTCATTTGGAGTATTAGTCGCAATTCCGATTGAAATGATGACCTTTTTACCTTTGCTCAGTAAAGTCTTTTTACAAAATGAAACAGCCGTGAGTTTTTCGGTTATGTAAATATCATCATCGCTATAGGCATTTAAATGAAACGATGCTCCATTAATGGTCACAACAAATAACAACCATATAATTTTCATTTGAAAATGATATCGACCTTAAGAATCCATGTCAAAAGGAGTTTAAATACGAGATTGAATCCCTCCTAAAATCGTTGACCAGCCGGTTTAAAACCGGTAGTTCAACGGGAAAAACAAATGACTTATAAGATAAGCCCGACCTGCAAGTCGAAGTACGAAATCACTGAAACAAAAATGATTTATCGTGACCAGGACAACTTGAACTGCGAGATCCATCAGCCCCGAGAGGGGGCCCCTGGCGAGCGCGCCTTTCACGGAGTGGGGATTTCAGCCCGACAAAGATGGAAAAATCACGCATTGATCAAATCAAGAACTTGAAAAAGGGCCTTTGAACAGCTTATCCTTAGATTCATCGACCTTAAGCGACCTATGTTCAGTTTAATTTTTAGACTTCGCCGCGCATTTTCCAATTATTTAAATCAAATTATCGAGACCGCAACCTCTTTATTGAACATTTCAGATTCTTCCGGTTTCCATTCTCCTGAAATGAAAATTCTAATCGTGCTATTTTTAGGCTGGGCATTTTCTGACGAAATTACCACATTTAGTCGATACTCGCCTGGACCCACAATATGCCCTCTATGATTAGGAGAAACTACGAGGTCAAAAGCTAAAGAGACTTTATCAGCGTTATTAAGTAATTTTTGATTAAACTCTCCAGCTTTAGCCTTAAACTCAGGATCTACAATATGGCCCAGATCACAATGTCGCCACATACCAGGCGCAATTGCAGGACTATAAATCTCATGTTGTGGCCTATTTGCCCACTTTAAATTCATAGGAGGAAAAGAACTCACGTCATCCCAACCGCCATTTACATTTTTCTTCTCTAACTTCTCCGCAAAGACCTCTACGTTTTTCGCGACGGCCCTATTAAAGAAACAATTACTCACCAAGTTTTCTATTCGTAGCCGAAGGTAGAAGGCGTTTGCGCTCTCATTCTTATTAAGACTTACAGGGACAGAGACACAATCCGGTGCTGCAGAAAGGATAGTCGCCTTTAGCTTGGGGGCACTTAGGCGCGATCGAATGGGTTCGTGGAAAATAGCTATAATAGCCAATAAAAGGGAGCTAATTGCATTAAGCCAATTCGGCAAATCCATTAAGGCGAATTTGGAGCAATCCATTTCCCGACTCCCTACTCAAGTACGTATGAGTTTTTCAATATCAGACTACCATAAATCAGCACAGTCAAAGTTAATGCCATACTCTCTTAGAGTTCGTTGTTTTGCTCTTCGGCAATTGCCCTCTGGGCTTCTTTTTCCTGTTTAACAACCGAGTAAAATATTTTTACATGAGCCTTGTAGTTTTTTCCAGAAAGTTGCAAAACAATCTTGTTACCTCTTTTTTCGTCGCATTACCCATCAGCCCCAAGAGGGGGCCCTTGGCGAACGCGCCTTTCACGGAGAGGGGATATCAGCCCGACAAAGATGGAAAAATCACGCATCGTTCAAAGCGAGAACTTGAAAAAGGGGCTTTGAACGGCTTATCCTTTGGACTATCGCTGCGGTTCATCACTACAGTTAAAAACGAGGCCGTAAGTCGGATTTCTCATACCATCAGTTCCCCATGGCGGCCGATTCTCAAGGACGATTGCATTCCCGCCCATTTCCGCAGCCTGGTTTCTCAACTTGTTCTTTACATCATGAACATCTCCACTCCACCAATTCTGAGCAAAAACGTGTCCTAACTCCTTGCAGGTTTCCCGTTCGACCTGAATGAATTTTACGCTCTTCCCCTTTTCTGTCACAGGCGTAGTGGCGCAAGAAATTAAACAGGGTACCAACGCCGCCAAAAGGATTTCCCGTCGAATTTTCATGAGCTTGAGTATAGCATGGTTGAAATGAGACTCTGCCTCTTGCCTCTTGTTCTCCTACTGATTCCCTCCTTAAACGGGTGTAGTTTCATGCACGGCTATTGGATTGAGGCTGAATACGAACTCTCGCAATGTCCGCCGAATAATTTTGAGATGCCTGAACGAGCCTTAGGCGGGAGTGGGTTAATAGTTGGCGAGGATACAGAGCAGTATTGCCACGGCTTCTCATTTTATGAAGCGATATGGGTGCCACCGGGCGCTGATTATTTCAATGTCACCGAAACCAGTGGACTCCCAATAAAACTCTACGCGAGATTTAAGAGGGAGTCTAAATGCAAGCTTCAGGTCCTAGTCTCTGCCAAGTGCGGATTCAACAGGGTGGAAAGTGCATGTCGGCAAGAAACGTTTCCTAGAGTGACAGAAGCTACCATCCGGGATTCTGTAGAGACTGCTGTGGATGGGTTACTTTTTCGATCCGGTGCAAAAATTAAGAAACTATCAAATTTACAGGTAATTGGGTTTGCCGACGACCTGAAGGCGTGGTGCCAAAACAGATCGGCTGCCGTGCAACATGTGGGGAAACCATGACTATTTGGAGAGGGGGCTTGCTTGTCCTTTTCATCCTAACATCTGGCTGCTCAGGGCCGATGAAGCGAATGAATAAAGGTATCTCCAGCGACGCGGGTGCGGTTTTATACCAATTTCCCCTCAGAGAATGTCCTACACCTTCAGCAGAGCTACCGCCGGAAAGGGTAACTCAAAAGTACGTGATTAAAGCAGGGAGTTTTTATGACCCAAATATCTTTATTAAGAAGATGCCTTACTGCCACGGCTTTACCAAATATTCCTTTGAAGAAATAAGAGACAAAGATCCTTTTTATGTCTTCAGCGCATACGTCCGCCTAGATAGAGAAGGACTCTCTTGTTCTTTGCAGGTGGCCACGCCCGCTGAAGTCGACCGCCTAAAAAACCCTCCGTCTGACAGCCCCATAATTCAAGAACAAACCGAATACATCCAGTCTTTTTTGGAGACGATTATGCCGGCGTCTGTCTCAAGCCGAGAGCCGAAATTGGAGTTCTTTCGCAATTCAGACGAATGGCAATCGTGGTGTCATAAACGAATTCGACTAAAAACTTTCCGATAGCGTCGCTAT
>CAYJBA010000055.1:0-11068 GCA_964367865.1 uncultured Bacteriovoracaceae bacterium
TATCTGAGAAAAAATCTGGCCCAAGAAAGTGGGCATCATCAGAAAAGACGCAGAACTCTTGAGGGCACCCGTCAAAAATGCTCTCCGATTTGGGCCATGCAAATAAAAATGAGACAATGACTTCTCCCCCTAATTAATTTGTAAAAACTTTTAAACTGCTGAGTGCCGCTGTACAAGTCGCAAGTAAAGGCTGATCTGGCTTTTTGGTGTCGGATTTTTGTTGTTCGATCGAATTTTCTAGTAACTGATTTAAAAGCGCTTTTTCTTTTTCAGAAATTTCCCTGCGCCAAAAAAATTCGGCATAATTCTGCAAAACATCCTCGCGCACCTCGGGAGTGAGATAGCTTGAATCTTTATCAAATTGGACTTTTTTAAAAAATTTTCGGGTAGATACATTTGTTCCAGTAAGTTTTCTTTCTTCGACAATCAGGTGGTTACAAAAAAGTCCGGCCATAGAAGTTAAACGCATCATCATGGGCGCAGATACTTTTTCACCTCTTCCATCTTGAGAAAACGTTTGAACTGAACCGAAATAAAATCGCCGCGTCAGATGGTCAGTAGGATATCCGGTAACCGAGATCATAGTTTCATAAATCTCACGCAGATTCTTTAATCCCAAGGTCGGACCTACTGGGCGCGAATCACTGGGTGCGATATCTTGTTTTTTGGAGCAGCCTGTAAGTCCCATTACAAGCAGATAGACAGTGAAAACATTTAGCAATCCAGTTTTAAAAGAGAGTCCCATTATTGAATCCCCATGCAGGAGGGTTCAACAGCGACATCTTCGAAAAGCTTTCTCATATCGTAGCCGTTAGATTGAAACTGCTGAGATAGATTTAAAACAACGGGGTCCGTGAGCTCTAAGTCTTTTTTACAAAGATGTTGGTATACTTTTTGGGTCATACAGCGTCCAAATGCGGCGGTATTGCTCAGCATCGTTCCTAGCTCATGAATGCCATATCCGGTTTTGGGTCCGTCGCCCCACCCGAGTGACACATTTTGGTTTGCGGTCCATTCGTTGATCCAATAGTCGTTAAAATTCACAAAGCCAGTTGGAAAAACATGTGCATTTTTCTTGGTTTTGGGAGCTACTTCATCGTTGAAATATAAAAACTGCCCATCTACGAAATCAAACCGGGAATAGGCGCCAGCAAGTGCGTCCATTCCACCATGGCAACCGGCACAGAGCGCTTTAAAAGTCTTTGGGTTTCCACCTGGCGCGCGATCGACATCGCGTCTGATCCGATCGTGTTTGACCGTAGTATCACTCAACTTCTCAATGGGAGTGCAAAGAAATTCTCGAAACGCGAATGCAATTGCCCGGCGATTGGTTCCATCTTTCAGGTGAGCAAGACCCCAAGCGCGAGTAGTCAGTAACCCAGCCGCATCTTTAATCTGAAGGTGTTGAGGTGTTCGCTTAACGAGGTTCTGCCTGAGATTTGTTCTTTTTACATCCAACCCTTCGAAGTGAAGATTATTGGCTTCTTCGTAAAAGGGGACTTGGGGAACCTCGGGAGCAAAATAAATAAAATCGCCTGATAGTGCTTCACGAAAATCCAATTTGTCTCTGACTAGGCCGATGACGAGGGCGGTAAAATCATTAAGAGGAGTTGATGGATTTTCTTCGCGGTTTGAAAGGCTGGATGCCCAATGGCGCAAGGTAATATTGTAAAATCCGTCATCGTCGGTCGCAATATGGGCCGCATCTAAAACTTGCCCATGGTCCAAAAGAGCTTCAATTTTAGTAAGTCTCAAGTCTTTAAGGGCAAGTGGAGTTCCAGCTAAGCGATCAAACAAACGAAGCGCTTCAACCCGTTTATGTGCGGTGGCGAGCGATGAATTTAAAAAAATCAATCCGATCCAAAGAACCTGAGAGAGTTTGAGCAAATCTGCCTCTTTTTGACTCAAAAAAAATTTAAATTCGATTGAAAAAAAGTAACATATTAGGGAATAGTTGAAAACCAAAGAGTCCAAAAACTCAGGAAAGACCGAATGAACAAATTACTATGGGTAACTGCTGTTTTATTTTTAACGCATGGCAATGTTAACGCAAAAGATTGCAGCTATTTAGGCACTGCTGAAGACCCGCTCAACTCCGATATGCTTACTTTTTTAAACGGGAGGCCAGATCGTCTTTTTGACGCAGATCCGAGCTTTTCGTTTCAGTTCGCCGGAAACGGTGGGGGGGCGTACATTTTTTTAGCCGGTACAAAAAAATTATCAGAGGCACCCACGGATTATGGCGTTTTTGCTGGATTGGGTGTTTGCAATAAGAACCTGGGTAAGTACGTGCCCATTTCTGGCCTCTTTCGAAATACAAAAGAAATTACCTATGATGAGCTACTTCCTTTAGGCAGTTGTCAGGGGCAGGAAGAGGAATTTAAAAGGCAAGTCATTACTCAGGTACAAATGCAGATTGATTCTTCTCAAAAAACAGCAAAAGCCACTGTTCAAGACTTTGGCATCCTCTGGCCCGTTTCGCTTTTTTTTCAGGATTTCGTAGGGCTTGCCTACGGTGGAGTTACGGTTTCAGAGGATGGCGCTGAGCGATATATTTTTTTTGGAAACGGGTTGTGCGCGCAAGGGACTCTGCAGTTAGGTGATTTCTTTTTTGTGCCAGTTCAGCGCCCTAAATAGCACCACTATTGAAAAGTAACCTTTGGGTTTTTGGCCCGAATTTTGGCCATATTGTCCTCCGATAATAAATTATTGGACCACACAACTGTAGTCAACGTGAATAAATGATCAAAAATATTATCAGGCAACATCTTTAAATAATTATCAGCCATTTGAACTTGACTGAGTTGAGTTAAGTTCTGAAATATCCCAAAAGGAAGAGTTTCTAATGCATTACTACCCAAATCGATCTGTCTGAGCTTCTTTACGTTCTGAAAAAGATCTTCTGGCAGTTCTTTCAACGAATTTGTGGAGATAGAGAAAGTCTCTAATTCGGAAATTCCCATAAAAAAGTCTGAGCTAAGCTCTGTGATCGAATTGGATTGGATATTAAGGGTTTTTAGATTTTTCAGGTCAGAAAATAACCCTTTTTGAATTTGAGTGAGCTGATTGCCTATAATTTGAAGCTGGGAGAGTTTTTCCAGGTTTCGAAAAATACCGTCTGGCAAGGACTCGACGGAGGTGTTTAAAATGCTGAGGCTGATCAGTCCCAATCCGTCGAAATCACCCACCTTGAGCTCTAACACAAAATCTTCGGGAGGCTGATTGAGGACCTGGATCGTGGTCACCTTGGCAAGGTCTTCGGGTCCCACTTCAGCGCATTTTTTCTGCGTGATATTTTCGATTTGTGCGACAACTTGCTTCGTTCTTGAGCAAACGTCCGTCTGAACGCAAGCTTGAAGCAAAATCGCAAATAGGACTAACGCAGACGGAATGCACCTTTTTTGGTAGAGAAATGGCATAGCAGCAGAAACCCTAACCAAATGTTTAATTCTCTGGCAAGAAGATATTCTGTGATTACTTCACGCCTCGGCTAATTTTCTCAGCGTCTGCCCGGGTATTCATCACGAAATCAACGAGAGCATCAATGAGTTGTTTAGCATTCTTTTTAATCATTCCTTGAGTCTTAAAATCGTTAATCTTATTCATAACGTCATCATAGATATCGACCCCGGCACGAGCGCCCACTAATTTTTCGATTTTTGAGACTGCCGCAGCGTTTAACTTGGACTCTTCGCGAACGATTTGCTTGGTCAGGTCATGACGTCTCTTTTTGTTTTGACCATCGAGTCCTGAACCATCTGTTCCGACTCCAAAGAAACCCAGGAGGCGATCTCCGGACTTAATTTTGTCGCTCTCGATCGTCGTTCGTCCCGCGCTGTTGTCAACGCCACCTGAGATATCCAAAGTCTTGCCGTCGGAGTGCGCGCTATAGGCAGCAAGCATGGTGATTTCAGTGAGGGCGTTCTCCCATTCGTACTTAGTGAGTCCGGTCATGAGATGGCGATCCAGTTCTGCCATATAGATGGCCAAAAAATCCGCCATTACCACTTGGCCCGGATGACTGAGATCTTTTAAGCCCGAGGAATCGGATTTGAGTAAAATCTCAAAAAGCGTACGATAAAAGTTAGTAGCCTCCCTGTCGGATGCGGTTGATATGTAGGCGCTTAGCTCTTTTAAATAATCGTTATCAGATGGGTCGTATGCGTTGCGAGCTATACTTGCGCCGTAGCTGCGGCCTGATTTGCGATCTTCTTTATCTCGCTCAACATTGCTGCCGCCGCTCCCTTTTGCGTATCCGTAATTGTAGCAGTAGTTTTCGCTGTCAATCTGAACGAGAACCCCTTTTCCGCTCATCAAGCCAATGACGGGAGCGAGTGCGCCGGCTAAACGAGACTGTTGTCTTGAGTTATCGGTAGCAAATAAATTACCGGCTTTGAGTGCATTGTATACCGTTCCGTACATCTTATCTTCAGTCAGGGATTTGCCAGCGAGTTTTGAAATTAACTGGTCTAAGCCACGCGCGCCGCCTTTGATTTTGCGTTCCATTTCTGGAATGGCTGCAAAGTGAGAAGCATTTTGACGAAATGTTTTTGCATCCACGATTTGAAAGGACTTTGCGTAGTCTTCATCGAGTTTTGCTTTGATTCCGCCAGGCTTACTCATGAGCTCAAACAGTGTTTCGCCTGAGCGATTTTTTTCGAGTTCAAACTCCGCATAAACTGAAAGGGGGCGATCCGCAGCATAAAGCGAGGCGCAGGTGAGTGCCGAAAGCGAAACGGCAGTAAGAAAAAATTTTGAATAAATTCGATCTGAAATCATGAGATTCTCCTTCCCAATCTAGGGGGTACGCGTCTTCTAACTCTATGCATCAATTTAGTCAATTCAATATCAATGCGACGGGTCAAATTATTAAAATGGCTCTAAATTTCGCAATTCTGAGCAGATTTGAATTAAACTGAGCTGATGTTACCCGATCTTAAGCCCATGATGGTTTACGATGGCGAATGCGGCTTTTGCAAAAAGTGGATCGGCCGTTGGAAGGTACTCACCGGCGACCGTGTATTGTATGCCACGTATCAGAAAGTGGGATCGCAGTTTCGAGCGATTCCGATGAGTCAGTTTGAGACTGCAGTTCATCTGATCACTCCCGATGGGGCCGTTTTTGTCGGCGCCGAAGCTGTGTATCGGGCCCTTGCTTTTGTTTCGTATTGGAAGTGGCTTTGGTTTTTATACCGTAAAGTAGCTCCATTTCGTTGGCTTTCTGATCTGGCTTATCGCTGGGTTGCAAATCACCGCCGGCAGATTTCAAAGTGGACTCCCTAAAACCTAATCGAATTCCAAAGGATGTTCGTGCCTTAGGCTGGGTGAGTTTTTTTACCGATATATCGGGCGAAATGATTTACCCGCTTTTGCCTGTTTTTTTATCCGGAGTTTTAGGAGCAAGCGCTGTTGCTCTGGGTTTGATCGAGGGGATTGCTGAGGCAACCGCTTCACTTACTAAGGTATATTCGGGCGCTTGGGCAGATCGAGTTTCGAGGCGAAAGCCGCTGATAGGGTTAGGATACGTGGTATCTGCAATTGCGAAGCCCTGCATTGGATTTGCAACTTCTTGGGTTGCAGTTCTTTCGCTTAGGTTTTTTGATCGAATCGGGAAAGGAGTTCGAACGGGTCCGCGTGATGCATTGATTGCGGACCTTTCGCATAGCGATCACAGGGGAGCGGCCTACGGTTTTCATCGAGCCATGGACCACGCGGGCGCAGTATTGGGACCGGTCGTGGCCTCACTTTTATTTTTGATTCCGGGAATGAATCTCAGAAACGTTTTTATTTTTACTGTTGTTCCTGGCGTTATTGCAGTTCTAATCTTGACGTACGGGGTTAAGGATCGTGTCAGGCCTGTTAAAAAAAGCGCAAAGTCTGGTGTCGTCTGGGGCGATTTTAAAAATCTGGGCGGGGATTTTCGTTGGCTTTTGGTTGCTGTTTTTATTTTTACTTTAGGTAATTCGACCGACGCATTTTTACTGATTCGTTTGTCTGAGGTTGGAATTCCGACGGGGACCGTTGCTCTTCTTTGGTCAGTTCACAATGCTGTCAAAATGGTTTCTACGTACTATGGTGGACGTTTTGCAGATCGCATAGGAAGAAGGATAATGATCGCGCTCGCGTGGGTTGTTTTTTCAGCGACCTATTTTGGTTTTGCTGTTTTTTCAGCCCGCGAGCCTTTGATTCTTATATTTTTATTTTATGGATTTCATTATGGATTGTCCGAGCCTGCTGAGCGGGCATGGATCGCTGATCTTGCGCCAATAGGATTGCGCGGCACGGCTTTCGGTATTTATCATTTTACAGTGGGACTGGGTGCGCTGCCGGCGAGCATCCTGTTCGGATTCATTTCAAAATACTATGGTTCGTTCTATGCTTTTATGACCGGAGCTGTCCTTGCGCTCATAGCGTCCCTAGTGCTCTTCGCTGTACAGAGGACAGCACTCAAGCCCCGATTTACGGGCAGCTGAGTTTTAGGACTCCTCCCAGTCCTGGCCTTCGGAGGCTAAAAAGGCTTTCATAACATTTCGGCGCGATACGATTCCTTGAAGCCGTCCCGAAGCATCCGCCACTATCACTCGGCGAACAGGATTGGTAAGGAGTTGTTTGTAAACTTCATGAAAATTGTCGCTCTTGGAGACCGTGACTAACTTTTCTGTTTTTGAAAGTTTTGGCAAAAATGTTGCGAGTGGCTCATCTAAATTACTAAGCGCAGCGAACTTCATGAGGTCGCCCTCGGTTACAATCGTTAATACGCGGTAGTTCGCGTCCACGATGGGAGTTCCGCTAATTTGTTTTTCTATCATGATATTCATGACCTCTCGAATGGTGGTAGAGCTCGGTACAGCAACCACTTCGGTAGTCATGATCTGTTCGACGGTCATTTTAGAAACACCTTTTCTCTTTTTCTTGCCGGTCATATCGATACTCTTTCTTTGTGGGGGCCATTGATTTCACGTAATAATCGAAAACTTAACTATTATGAATCCTATGTTAAGGGATTTGCGACTTAGAGTCACAATCTAAACTAAGACTTTAAAATAATGGGGTAAAAATGTTCATTAAAATTAACATTTAACGGGGTTGCATTATAGACTTATTGCGTCAATTTTGAGATAATTTGACCCATAGGGAGTCGCGGATGTTTAACATCAAAAGGGTAGCCAGCAGAAAGTGGGCAGGGGGGGCCGCAGCAAGCGTTGCGATAGCCTCGGTGGTTTTGCTCGTAGTGGCAACCGGATGTGAGGGCGGAGGCGGCTCCTTTGGCTCTGGCTCTGGTTCTCATGCTTCCGTACTGGCACATCTCGGTAAGACGGACGTATCGGCAAAGGCCGAATCCTGTAATGGAAGTCCATTTAAACATTCCAAAATTAAGATCAGAAAAATTAAAATGCGCTCCGAAGCAGGCAAAGAACTCGAGTTTAATGAAAAAGATTTTTATTTGGATTTTGCGGATCTACCTGACGGTATAGATTCGATTTTGAGCCGCGCTCGTATTCCGGAAGGTAAATATGAGCATATTCGATTTATCACTGACGATGACGGGGATGGCGAACACCACGATGGAAGTCATTCTCGAATCATAGTGCCGAGTGGTTCGCAGTCCGGAATTAAATTAAACCTTGATGGTGCGTTTGAAGTTAAGCACTGTAAAATAAATAAATTAAAATTGCGCATCGATCTATGTCGTTCATTTGTTGATCTTGGCCGCCCCTATGATGATGACAATGGAGATGAAGATCGCGAGGACCATGCCCGTCATAATCGCGGTGAGCATAACCGCCGAAGCGGCGCAGTTTCAGGTGATCATGACGGTGATTGCCATGAAGATTATCACTTTAAACCAGTGATTCATGCCGAAGTAGAATCTTCGGAGGATAAAGAATGTGTAGGCAATCAGGTTGTTGGTGGCGGTTCAGTTTCGCCCGCTCCAATTCCAGCTCCTAGTGCTTCGGCCGCCCCCCCTGTTTCGGGTGATTCCGGCTCGTCAGGTGGTTCAACTACCGTTGTTGTTGCTCCAGCGCCATCGCCTATACCAGATCCAGCTCCTGCACCCGCACCAAGTCCAGCGCTTGAGCCTGAGTATCCCATAATTCTTGGCATTTAATTTCGAGCTCAATGTGTCAGGAGATCGGTGGCTTTTCTTCAAACTCTGTAAGGCTGGCCATCCAAATGGCCAGCCCAGTAAAGAGGGCGGCGTTCCAACCAATGGTTGAATAATTTTGCAATCGCCCTGTGGCGTCTCTTGTGACGATCAGGCCCGCATAGCCTGCTGCTAAGGCCGACGAAAACTGCTGCACACTTGCTACGATACTCATAAAACTCCCGCGAAATCTCGGCGAAGCTGTGGCCGAGACCATTGCCATTGCAGGGACCATGCGCCCTGAAAGGACCAAAAAAAATCCACCGGACAGCGTCAGCAAAAGTGCGCGGGGAGTGGGCCCAAGCATGGTGATCAAAAGCATGAGGGGAACTGATGCCAGTGATCCGAAATAGAAGATTTTTCGCTTTCCAAAAACATCCGCTAGTCTGCCAAACCCAGGTGACGCAAAAATCGCAACTACTCCACCGCAGAGATACACAAGAGGGAGTTCACCTTCGGGGAGTCCAGCGTTAGATACAAACGAAGGACTCAAAAATGGAATAATGCTGAACTGCCCGAAAACTAGGCACGCCATAAATCCAAGAGCACGTAACTGATGGGGAGACTTTAAAAGGTGTCGAATCGCCAAGAGAGGATCACTGTTGCCTGAGTGTGGACCTTTCAGGTGAGCGGACATGGGCGACATCCAAATCGAAACTAAAAGAGCGATGAACAGGCTGGTTACTCCCAAAAACATAAATGGCGCGTGCCAGTCGTAAGTATTTGCCAGGTAAAGACTAAAGGGAACTCCGAAGATGGACGCGATTGAAAAAGCTCCCATAACAATTCCAAAAGCCGTTCCGCGGCGTTCAATCGAAATGGCATCCCCAACCACAGAGAGGATGATGGACGTAAGGACGCCGCCAAAAAACCCGGTGAGAGAACGAGAGAGGAGTAAGAGCGGGTAGCTTCTCGAAACTGCGCAGGCGATGGTGCCAATCGCGAAACTGACAAAGAAAAAAAGAAGCGCTTTTTTTCGATCAAAGCGATCTAAAAACAGCGAACATAATAACCCGCTAATTCCGGCTGAAAAGGTGTACGAAGAAACGAGAAAGCCAAATTTTTGCGGACTGATTGAAAAAAGCCTCATGAGTTGAGGACCCAGCGGCATCATAATCATGAAATCTACGACATGACAAAAATGAATCGCAGCCATTAAGGCCAACAGCAGTTTTTCGTGTCGATTAAACAAAGATGCGGGCTTCACTTAACCGTAACAATATCACCAATCGGGTTTGAACATATGACTAAAAATCGTGCGGGTCGTCGCCCAACCGCCGACCACTTGGTGTGTCAAGAAAAGGGGTTTCGAATCAGTTACGGTGTTGGACTTAACTCAGAAATGCAGCTAATTTCATTTTATGAAAATATCTTGGATAAAGATCGGTCCCTGGTTTTTCTTGTTTTATCTCACTTCGAGTCTCACAGGATATTGCGACGAACTGTGGGACCAGATCGATTCGTATATAACACCCATGCCTCTTTGCGAGGCCTTCGTAGAAGGTTCTCAATTTATTTTTCTCAGAAAAGCCTGCTCTGCTCTGGGTTGCGAAGAATGGAACTACGAACTCCATGTTCATTGTGCGAGCACTGGGTCAGGCGCCTCAGCCCAGATGGATTACTTCAAGGGCGGCCAAGTTTTTTCATCCGGCCATCTGGACAGTCGAGAATGGGAATCCGCTCGAGGAAATCTCTTTCGGATTAAAGTGCGGTCAGTCGAGAGCTACGGCAATAAAGTGCATCTGATTTCTGTCGAAAAAAGCCCCAAGGGGCTCAAAGTTCAATTTGAGGTATCGGGCGTGTTTGGACTGACCGAAAAAGGAGAGTGGATTTTAAATCAGGGTACCGCCATTTATCAGATCGCCGATCGCACAGAAACCACTTTGCGACCTCTAGAGGAGACTAAGCGCGATGTTTGGGTTCATTCTGATTTCGGCGAAAAAGGAGGGGACCATGCCAAATTAAAGGTTATCAGGTTCATTGGTCCACCACTTCTAAGGAGGCGACCTCAAGCGGAACCTGCGGCAGCATATTGGATGAACACGGTAGGCCCGACGATAAATACGAAAATCGAATTGCGGTTTTAGGTACGGATTCGGGATGTGTTGCAAATGCGGTAAGGTGGGGCTGCCCGGGTAAAGAACGGCATTTGTTAGTGCCTTCTCTAAGACCAACCTAAAATGAAAACCCTAGTGCCACTCTATACTGCTCCACCGTCCGTTGAGCCGCATGAAACGTCGTGCGTCCGACAAAGAGGCGGTCAGGAAGTCCCGAGTCTCCAAAGAGTAACCCCGCGTTGATTGTAAAAGTAGAGCCGTCGATAGATGAGTTGGTCCACGTTTCGCTGCCCCAGCCAACCTCTGCGAAGGCGAAACTCAGGACGTGGCCCGTAATAAAAAATCCGATTTCACGCATTAAAAACGTATCGCGCTTTGCGAGGCCCAGGTGAAAACGTAACCGAACATCATCAAATTTCGGTATACCCAGTCCTGGTTTCCAACTGACAAAGGGCGAGGGCTTAAGATGAGTAGAGACTCCCGAGCCAGGAAGGGGATTGGTCGGTACACTGGGGTCTTCGCTTACTAGAACGCCAAAATCCAAATAAAATAGGTGCGGCTTCGGTAGCCATTCGCGAAGTCCTGCGATTCCGAAAAGTGGCAGGGCACCAAGAACCGCGCCCGCGGCGATGGGAGCAGAAACTGGCGGGGGCGTAGCGGGTGCGGCTCCGCCGGCCGTGGCAGCTGCCGCTGCAGATTGAAGAGCCGAAATTCCTGCAGGTGTTGCGGTAATGAAACTACCGGCCGGTATCTCTAATCCGCCGCTTGTGAGTAGGGCCGTCTGATTTTTAGACACGTCAACTGTTACCTGTAGGGTTTCAACGCGCACGCCTTTCGTGGCAGCTTCAAATGCCATTTCAAAAAA
>CAYJBA010000056.1:0-9149 GCA_964367865.1 uncultured Bacteriovoracaceae bacterium
GAGAACCACGCACTACGCGACCAACAACGCTAGCCATCTGCGGTTCCCCAATTACAATAATGGCCATAAAGACAAGTGAGGCCAAGACAAAATTAAATAGAGGGCCTCCAAAAAAGATAAAAAATCGTTTCCATGCTTTTTGAGTATGGAGTGAGCGTTTTTGTTCCGCTGCTGTGAGTTTGATCCCTTGCTCTTCTCCAAGTAGTTTTACAAACCCGCCCATGGGAATTGCGGATAAACGCCATTCCGTTTCACCTATTTTTCGGCTCCAAATTTTTGGGCCGAAACCTATCGAAAAAATTTCGGCTTTTACGTTAAAAAGCCTGGCGAAAATATAGTGACCGAACTCATGAAATACGACCAAAGGTCCCAAGATGAGAAAAAACCCAAAGACTGCGAGCATGCTGATTTACCTCTCCATCCCTAGTTCAACTTCAAGTTAACTCAGAAAACGTACACAGGAGTACATGACTGGAAGACTGAATATCACTCCGTCAAAGCGATCTAAGAACCCCCCATGTCCAGGTAGAAGGGTACCAGAATCTTTTCGGTCAAACGCGCGTTTAATAAAGCTTTCGCAAAGGTCACCTATTTGCGACGCAGTAGCTACTGCGATTGGAATTAAGAACGCGCCAAACCAAGACATTCCCTTAAATAATACGACTTTATATATCAAAGTTACGACTAACGCACAGACTAAACCACCCACAGCTCCAGCCACCGTTTTTTTCGGGCTGATCTCTTCAAATAGTTTGCGCTTTCCATATTTCTTGCCAATAAAATAGGCACCTGTATCACTCGACCAATTGATTAGGAAAAAAACTATGGTCCAGTGGATGCCATGTGCAACTTCATGGAGCCGGGGCAAATAGTTGGGCAGGAAAACTAGGTATGCGACTCCGAAAACTGAATAAACGAGCTCACGAAAATGCTGTTGGTATTGCTCATCTAGGTGCCTCGCGGCCGTGAAAAGAAAATAAATAAATAAAGATAAAAAATTTAAAATAAAAATTTCAAACTCGCTATTAGGCGAAAGAAAGGTGGCAATCGCTACGAACCAGGCGATGCAAAGAAGAGCGTAACGTTTTTCGACTTTATCTGGGAGCAGAAAAATCATTCCGCAATACTCCCAAACCATAGCCAATGAAATCACAGTAGTGAGAAGCATGGCCCCTGGCCAGCCACCAAAAATGATTGCCGAAAGGAGAATAGCCCCCCCAAAGACTCCCGTTAAAATCCTTTTATTCAATTCGGATGTTTCTGAGGTAGGCAGATTCACTGGGTAGATTCCTGTAGTCGGCTAATGGGAACGCCTCCAAACCGACGTTCGCGTTTTGTAAATTCTTCAATCGCATTTCTAAAATGGCCAGAACTAAAATCTGGCCAGCAGGTATCCACAAAAACATACTCTGCATAGGCGGCCTGCCATAACAAAAAATTGCTTACTCTTTTTTCTCCGCTCGTTCGAATCATCAGATCCACTTTCTCCAAATCCCCTAACTCCTCGGTCCAAAGATAATGACTCATCAGCTCTTCTGACATCTCAGTCGGTTTGCGTTTTCCAGTAACACAATCCTCGGCAAAAAGCCGTGCCGCGCGAGTCAATTCGAGTCTAGAGCCGTAGGAGACCGCAAAGGTTAATTGTAACCCCGTATTTTTAGAAAGTCTCGAAACTGCTTCATCTAATACTGTTCTTACGTCACTGGATAACCGATCGAGGTCTCCAATCACTCTAAATCGAACATTTCTGGTATTTAATTCGCTAATTTCTTTGGCTAGGTATTTTTTTAAAAGTCTCCATAAAAACTGAACTTCAGCAGGCGGTCTGGTCCAATTTTCCGTCGAAAATGCGTATAGCGTCAAGGCTCGAATGCCCAACCGATCCGCCTCTCGCACAACCTCACGAACCCGCGATACGCCACGTACATGACCGAACAGGCGTTGATGGCCCCGATTCTGAGCCCAACGTCCGTTTCCGTCCATGATGATGCCAATATGGCTAGGAACAGATGGTTTCAATGAATTCCTCATAAGACACAAATAGCCACGGGGCTAGATGGTCATGATCTCTTTTTCTTTTCCCTGAATAATTTTGTCCACTTCGGTGATCTTCTCGTCAGTTTTTTTCTGAACTAAGTCCATTGTCTTTTTTGACTCATCCTCAGAAATCGCCTTTGCAAGCTTCTTAACTTCTTCATTCGCATCGCGACGCTGGTTTCGTACTGCGATCTTGCATTCTTCGCCCATTTTCTTAATCAACTTAACAAGATCCTTTCGACGCTCCTCTGTCATAGCGGGTAGCGGAATTCGAACTACTTTGCCGTCACTCTGAGGAGTTAATCCCAGATTAGCAGCTAAAATTGATTTCTCAATCGCACCGATCATTCCTGGTTCCCAAGGAACAATTTGAATCGTTTTTGCATCTGGCGTGGTCACGTTTGCCACTTGGTTTAATGGAACGCTCGAACCATAATAATCGCAGTGTACCGTGTCAACGAGCGCTGTCGATGCGCGACCCGTACGCAGTTTAGCCAATTCAGCCTTAAGTGACTGAATGTTTTTATCCATACTTTTGGCCATTGAATCTATTATTTCTTTAGACATCTCATTCTCCTAAATGTGTGAGAAAAAACTCAGTGAACTAAAGTTCCTATTTGTGCCCCCTGAATCACTTTCATCAGTGCTCCCTTCTCGTGAAGATTAAAAACAATGATGGGAAGCCGATTGTCCATACAAAGAGAAATAGCGGTAGAGTCCATTACTTCAAGGCCACGATTTAAAACTTCAAGGTAGGTCACATCATCAAATTTAACTGCCTTGGGGTTTTTTGTTGGATCGGAGTCATAAACACCATCCACTTTTGTAGCTTTAAGTACCACTTCACATCCTACTTCCATCGCACGAAGCGCTGCGGTGGTATCAGTTGTAAAATAAGGGTTTCCGGTCCCAGCACCGAAAATGACGACTCGATTTTTTTCAAGGTGGCGAATCGCACGACGACGAATATAAGGCTCGGCTAGAGCTTGCATATCGATCGCAGATTGTACTCGCGTAAATACTTGGATATGCTCAAGAGCGTCTTGAAGCGCTAAACTATTGAGCATTGTCGCCAACATTCCCATGTAATCTGCAGAGGCGCGATCCATCCCTTGGGTCGCTCCTTTCATTCCACGGAAAATATTACCGCCACCTAAAACAATCGCCACCTGAATGCCTTGGTCTCGCACGTCTTTAATCTCACGTGCGAGATATTTCAGGATATCGGTATCGATACCATGTCCCTCTTTACCAGCAAGTGCCTCACCTGAAAGCTTTAACAAAACTCTCTTGTAAGAACCTTTTCTCTTTTTTTCTGGCGCCATGGATGATCCTAGGACTGGGTTTCTTCTTTCGTTTCTTTCATCCCTTCGCCCAATCCGAACCGCGCGAATCGGCGAATGCTGATGTTTTCACCCAAAATTGCGATCGTTTCCTTGAGAAGAGTATCGATCGTTTTATTGGGATCTTTAACAAAAAGCTGGTTCAAAAGGCAGGTGTCCTCATAAAATTTCTTGATTTTGCCTTCAGCAATTTTCTCAAGAACATCTTTAGGCTTACCAGCGGCTTGTAACTGAGCTACCGCAATTTCTTTTTCCTTATCAATAACAGCCGAAGGAACTTCATCGACACGCACCCACTGAGGATTAGCTGCAGCAATCTGCATCGCGATATCTTTTACTAGTCCTCTAAACTGCTCGGTGCGAGCTACGAAATCGGTTTCACAATTGATTTCTACTAGTACACCTACTTTACCTTCACCATGGATATAAGACGAAATCAGGCCTTCTTTTGTTGCACGACCGGATTTTTTATCCGCAGAGGCGATACCTTTTTTTCGAAGGTACTCGACTGCTTTGTCAAAATTTCCAGAAGTTTCTGCCAATGCCTTTTTGCACTCCATCATTCCCGCGCCTGTTTTCTCGCGGAGGTCCCTGACCAATGCTGCTGAAATTTCCATCTGTTTTTCTCCTTGTTCAAGTGGCCCTAAGGTCACTTTTTGGCTTTCTTTGGAGCTTTGGCTTTTTCAGTTGCGGGAGCTGCCTTAGGTGTTTCAACAGCGGGAGCTGCTTCCGTTGCGCCTTCTTCGGTTGATTCTTCTTGTGCCTCAAGGTCAGCTTCATCAACCCCTTGAAGATCAATATCGCCCTCGAAACGCGAAACCTTCTTTTCTTCGATATCCGAATCCTTATCCATTCCGGCAGCGCCTTCTTGTGCGCGAAGCTTTTCTTGAAAAGTCTTAGCCCCTTCGAGACAGCTGTCTGCGATTAATCGAGCAAACAAGCGAATGCTTCGAATCGCGTCATCATTGCCCGGAATAACGTAGTTAATTCCGCTCGGATCACAGTTGGTATCTACAACGCCGATCGTTGGGATTCCAAGCTTCTTAGCCTCTTTAACAGCGATGTGCTCTTTTTCGGTATCCACAACGAAGATTGCGCCAGGCAATTTTTTCATGTCCTGAATCCCGCCAAGAGATTTCTGAAGCTTATCTAAGTCACGATTGTGGCGCGATTGTTCTTTTTTCGGAGTCTCGTTCCACTCGGGAGAAAGCTTCAATGCTTCGATCTTTTTTAAACGATCGATAGACGCTTTTACGGTTTGATAATTTGTTAACATGCCGCCTAACCAACGGTTGGTGACAAAGTACATGCCTGCGCGCTTTGCTTCTTCTTCGACAACATCCTTAGCTTGCTTTTTTGTTCCGACAAAAAGAATTTTCTTTCCTTCGGCAGTGACCTGGCTTGCAAATAAGCAAGCTGCACGAGTCTGATCGACCGTCTTTTGAAGATCGATAATATAAATTCCGTTTCTAGCACCGAATACATAAGGCTTCATCTTGGGATTCCAGCGGCGGGTCTGATGACCGAAATGAACGCCGGACTCTAAG
The DNA here is from genome assembly GCA_964367865.1 of uncultured Bacteriovoracaceae bacterium. GTDB lineage: Bacteria > Bdellovibrionota > UBA1018 > UBA1018 > UBA1018 > CAYJBA01. The sequence continues at coordinate 4,928 of CAYJBA010000056.1, forward strand.
AGTTCGCGCATGGTTACCTGAGGCATTGATCAACTCCTGAAATATTAGCGGAAGTTCTAGACTGCGCGTAAGCGCTGAAATCAAGACTACCGCGGTTCTGGAACAACCTCGACTTTGAGAACCATTCTCAAAGCTTGGAGTTCCCCTCCACCCCACAACTGTCCCGAAGGCCAGCACCACGATGTGATGAGGTGTGTGTAATGGTTAAGGTCTTACAAGTCCTGACTCATACTATCAACTCTAAAATTGACCCGTGAGCGACGCTGTTAAACTCCGACCCTGAATGGGGTACCCTCTGGTCAGCTCGAGCCTCGATTGCGTCAGATTATCTAAAAATAACCCCAATGTAATTGATTTATTTGGTCTGCTATAGACGGCGCTCCTAAGCCCTATTTCGACGGTTACACCGCTATCCGCCGGGAGCCGGTCCGGTGCGATAGCCCCCCATCCACCTCGGGCTGATATCTCACCCTTGAGCGGTGATTGGTCCCACAAATAGGATGAAAAAAAATTGGCCTGAACTCCCAAAACGGCCAGAACTTTAGGAAAGTAAGGAACACTTTCACCATCCGCCTCCACCCATGACGAAGCCAGTGTGCTGGAGCCCAAAATCCGAAACTTTTCTGTGACATGAGTATTAAACCATCCCATCACTGAAAAAAGTCGAGCGGAGCCACTGTTGATCACTGTGTTGGAGGTCTGTATAAACGCCTCTTTTCTGTCTTGAAAATAAAACTGCACTCCCCAGTTCGTGAGATCTAAACCTTTTGAATCCACACCCGAGTAGAGAGTAAAATCCGTTTCAGGCTTTAAGTGCGGGTTTCCAATAAAAATCGGAGCTAAATTATAAAATCGATCTTGAAGAGACGGATATTTTTTTGAAGCGGTCCCGCGAATAAAAATTCCGATAAAAGGATCCAGTTTATAGCGGGCACCTAAGCTTGCGTCCAAGCTTGGGTTATAGCCACGAACAGCTGTAACACCAAGGGTGGGTTCGAATAACCAAGGCGCGCTTTCCAGTTTACGATTGATTTGAATATGGGCACTTATTTCATTTGGAGCTAAAAAATTAATTTTTTTGTACTGTGCTGCTCTTGTAGAAAACCCGAAACGCCAAGGTCCTTCGATCCAAACATTTTCAATTCCAACTTGCTGCGACCGATCTCGAGTCGAATAAGAAACCGAATCTAAATCTTCATATTCCACCGACCCCAAGTCCAATAGCAGACTCGTTTTAAATAGTCCGTGTTCACCCACCGCGTGATCCAGCTGAATGACCGAAATAACTCTTTTTTGACCGAGTGTCGCTCTTGGTGTGGGAAGCAGGAGTGATCCCTCCGAAGTCGCAGTTGTCGAAGTTGCAAGCGCGTGAATTTTGCCTTTCCATTCTCCTACTTCAAATCGCTGCGCGAAAGCCCCCGAGGGACCGCGCACCTTTCCTGAACTCATTCCTGCAATAATCGCGGTCGATTGATTGTGTGCGAATCCACAGTAGATCTGGTTGAGCTCCGAGCTTGAATAGTTCTCACCAACCATGAATTTACTTTGTTTTTCGACTAACGCTTCAGAAGTCCAAGGTCTTAAACTCAATCTCCCAGAATTCGCATGAGGATCTAAACCTGAAAGAGAAGGGCCGGGTCGAAAAGAATAAGAGCCCCAAATAAACTGAGGAAAAGTCCCCATCGAAAATCCGCCCCCAATTGGCGGATTTAACGACACTCCTAAGATCTCCACTTCAGTGTCTTCGGCGGATCTGCCATATCCTCTGATCTGGGAAAGTTCGCCCGGTTTCTTTCCGTCATTCAGTGAAAATGCCCACTTCCGTGATAGGTCACCCGCAATACCTCCCCCCGAATTAGGATTGATTGATCCCCCCTCTAAAGTGGGGACGATGGGATCATTTGAAAGAATTTCGGATGTCGAAGCTTCTAATATAATAGCAGGAAGCTGGACGGGTTCAGAAGCGGTGCACAAGTGCGTAGTTAGCAAAAAGGAAATGAAAAACGCTAGACTCATCCGTCTCCTCCTCGGGACCTCTTGCGCAAAAAAACGAAAGAGCAGGTGGGCGGTCGGACTTGTGAAAACTCAGTTTCATTTACCGTTGCGGGACAGTACCGGATTTGCACCGGGTTTCCCCCACCTAAAATTATTCGACTCGGTATCTTTATTAGATTGTTCTCACCCTTCAGTCAACCTGATATAGTACCTCCTCTTGGATTAGTGCTTACAAGGAGACATGCGATGATGAAATACAGTTTAGGTGCTTTGGCCCTGATGTTTGCATTAACCGCGAGCTGGGCGATTTCGACCAATAACGCCATAGTGAGTATGAACGAAGAAGTCAGTGAAAAGTGGTCACAAGTTGAAAATGTGTATCAGCGTCGTGCCGACTTGATTCCAAATTTAGTCAACACTGTAAAAGGCTATGCTAAACACGAATCGACCGTTCTTGAAGCGGTAACTCGCGCCCGTGCTTCTGTTGGGCAAGTCCGAGTCAACAAGCCAGGAGACATCGCTCAATTTGATAAAGCTCAATCTGACCTAAGCAGTGCATTGTCTCGACTTATGGTCATTTCGGAAAAATACCCAGACCTCAAGGCTGACAAGAGTTTTCTAGAACTTCAATCTCAACTTGAAGGCACTGAAAATCGAATTAGCGTAGAGAGGATGCGATTTAATGAGTCGGCTAAAATTTACAACATTTATATTAAAAAATTTCCACAGTCGTTCATAGCGGGCTATAGAAATTTTCAAGAGCGCGCATATTTTGCCTCTGAGGCGGGCGCAAAGTCAGCTCCAAAAGTTCAATTTTAAAAATGCGCTTCGCCCCGGCTTTGTGTTTGTTATTTGTTTTTGCTACTGGATGGGCAGCAAAACCCAACCCGCCCCCCCCAACTCATTATGTATTAGATGAGCCCGCAGTACTAAACGAAAACGCCCGGAGAGCTATCGAGTCACTTTTAATCGAACATGACCGCCTTACGGGAGAGCAGATCATTATTGCGATTTTTCAGTCGTTAGATGAAGAAGAACGCGTTGATTTCACGACCCGTGTATTTTCTGAATGGAAAATCGGACAGCGAGGAAAAGACAATGGAGTACTTTTAGCGCTCTATTGGAAAGAGCGTAAAGCACGCATTGAGGTGGGGTATGGTTTAGAACCCCTCCTTACAGATGCGCGCTCAAAAACCGTATTTTCAGATTTTTTGATTCCAGAATTGAAAAATAATGACCCTGCGCGAGCACTCTCTCTTAGCGTATTAGAAATCCTTCGCGTGATCGAAAGTCCGCTCATTCCCACCGGTCAAGCTCAAAAAATTCTTCGTGGCGGAGGATTTCAAGGACGCATGAGACCGCGGCCCGCGCCAACAGCGCTTCCAGGTTGGATCGTTTGGCTAGTTTTGGGATCAGTCATTTGCTTTATAGTTTTTGAGCAATTGACTAATCGTGAAGCACACTTTACTTCGGGCGGGTGGTATCGACCCTCTCCCTTACGGCGTACCCGCTGGACCCAGGTATTTCACAATTTGACTTCGTCTACTTTTTGGGGCTCCGGTAGGGGCTCAGGTGGCGGCGGTTGGAGCAGCGGTGGAGGTGGTGGCGGATTTTTAGGTGGTGGCGGCGGCTCAGGTGGTGGAGGTGCTAGTGGCAATTGGTAAAAACCAACTGGAGCAATCTCCAATCATTGAGGCCATTCGAGATGTAGAGTCGCGAACTACTGCAGAAGTTCGAGTGCACCTGACACGAAAATGGTTTGAAAAAGATCCGTATAGACATGCATGGCGGCTTTTTGATGAATTTGGAATGTCAAAAACCACGCACAGAAATGCGGTCTTGGTTTACGTAAATCTTAGAAGACGAAAATTTGCGGTAATTGGGGACTCTGGATTCCACTCCTGTTTGTCCGAACACTATTGGGAAAAAATAGGGAAGGACCTTAGTGCAAACCTTCGTGCCACCCATCCTGAAAAAGCAATTGCGATGACTGTGCGAACGATTGGCGACACCCTCGTTCATTTTTTTCCCTTAGATCCAAAAGAAAGTAATCCCAATGAACTCGGAGACGAGGTTTCTAGGGACTAGGTTATCCTCCTGGGAGGCAACCATCTCGTTTTACGACTGTCGTGTCTCTCATCGGCTTTCTAGTTCTTACCGGCTCTCTTAGGGGGGCAGCTCCTGCTTGGCCGGGGGCCGGAAGCGGGGCGGGAAGGACGAGCAAGCC
>CAYJBA010000056.1:9159-10956 GCA_964367865.1 uncultured Bacteriovoracaceae bacterium
CAACCATGTCGTTTTACTTCTGTCGTGCCTTGACTCGCCTTTTTTTTTTTTCCCGGCTGTTTTCGGTGGGATTCTGAAGCAGGAGCTGCCCCCCTAAGAGAGCCGGTAAGAACTAGAAAGCCGATGAGAAAGACGCCAGAATCCCAGAACGAGATGGTTGCCTCCCAGGAGGATAACCTAGTTCCTAGAACTCCTCGGGTCGACAGGTTTTCTTAATATCGAATGTCTCGCGAATACATTTTTTCTGATAGCGCGTGAGACTCGCGTATTCAAAGACACCACCAGGTATTTCGGATTCAATCCAAGTTTTTCGTGGTGGTACGGCACAGATCGAAACCCATACATATTTGTTAATATTTTTTTTTGAAAAATCATATAAGTGCTGAGCAGCGCTTTCCTTTAAGACGAACGTGACAATATTGTCGTCATCCACGGAAACGCATTTTAAATCTTTTTCAGTTACAATTTGTCTACCCTTATCATCTTTAATATTGAACACCGCTTGATAAACAGCGAGCGTTTGCTGGCTTACAAAAAGCCCAAGCACAACAGCTATGATCTTAGAATATAAATCCTTTTTTCTAAGTAAAGTCCTCATACAGTATTAAGGATAGCGAATCCTGTGTTGATATCAAAGCGACAATATATTGGCGGAAAATGCCATCCGACCAATACATAGGTTATTAAAATCGATACCTATTTAGTTTAGCCGAAGATAAATGATCTTAAACTCACGCCTAAATTTAGCCGTCCACTCTGGAGACCTCCGATCGGCCATGAGTCTGATCTCGTTCCATTTTGGAAATAAAAAGCCCCGATTCCACCGCCACCACGAATAGACTTCGAGAGAACCTTTACCAGGGTTTTTTCTAAATCTTAATCTGAGTTTTGGGATCCAATTAGGCCACTGATCGTTTGAGAGTACCAGGGCAGACCCTTTCAATAGCTCCTGAAAAATTTCATTCTCTTTCATTATGCGAACGGAGGGTTTTCTAGCCGCGACAGAAAGCAACCCGATTTCGTTCCACCAATTTTTCCCAATATCTTCATAAACTAAGTTTCGATCGGGATATAAACGAATAAATTCTCTTAGTCCGGCCACGTCGTCCTCGCCCAGTGATGCTGCTGAAAGGCGAACGACCATAACGAGCACAAGTGTCGCAAAGAGCGCAGGACGAACGTTGTTTTTAAAAAACAAAGCACTTGCCGCGAGCCCAGAAAGAACCAGAAAAAAAATCCAAACAACAGAAACCATATGAGACAAAACAAAAATTGCGCCGACCAAGAAAACTCCAAAAGCAACCAACAACGCATTGGTTTGAATTACTCCACGAAGAAGCCACCTCCGACTCTCGGGCCATTTTTCACAGCTTATCCAATCCGCCATTAAAGCAAATGCCGGAACCGCTACAAAAAGATAAGTCTCAGTTCGGTAGGGAAATAGGCTGAAAAAAATCATCGCGGGTAAACACCAACTCAACAAAAGTCGCGTGCGAACGTTACTTAATCCCCATTTCTTTATTCCAACAAATACTGAAATGAGTATGAACAAACACCATGGAGAAAGTGAAATAAAAAAATCTCGCCACATATTTAATAGTGGACCATTGTTTCCCGAGCTTTTAGCGAGAGTTTCGTTTCTGACATAACTAACCCAAAAAGCCTGATAATCAGTTATATAGACTGTTACAAACCAAACCAAACTTAAGGCGACGCCAAAGATGAGCGCAATATAGATCTGTGGATCTTTCCACGGCTTTCTTTGGCCTGGAAACGATATAAACAATAATAAACCCA
>CAYJBA010000057.1:0-9420 GCA_964367865.1 uncultured Bacteriovoracaceae bacterium
AGCAGTAGCGCTAGTCACTGCTACTCCGACAAAAGCAAAAAGAGTCATCGACGGCGGGAGACCGATGGCCTGACCCAAGATCTGCGCGCGCTGGGATTTCGCATATCGGGTAAAGTCAGGAATATTTAAAGATAGCGTTGCCCAAAAACCTACCATTCCCGTGAGGGCCGGAAAAAAATAACTCCAAAACTCTCCAGACGTTTTAAATCTCGAAGGCTGAGCTAAAATCGGGCCTAGGCCATGACTTGCGCTTACGGCCCACATCAAAAGTGCGGCAGCGGCAAGCGGTAAAAATATCGCTTTAAAAAGCAGAAGCTTTCTGATGCTTTCGACCCCAAGGTAAACCACAAACATATTCAAGGCCCAAAAAAGAAGAAATGTAATCGCCGGACCAGTTTCTAGTTCAAGACCTGCAGGAAAAACCTGTGGCAACGTGCCGATCCCCGGCAACCACACTTTAAGTGCCTGAAAGATCGCAAAACCCCCTATCCAGGTCTGAATTCCAAACCAACCGCAAGCCACTATCGCTCTCAACATCGCGGGAATATTCGCACCCCGAACTCCGAAACTTGCGCGAGCGAAAACAGGAAACGGGATTCCATACTTTGCACCCGCATGCCCATTAAGAAGCATCGGGACTAGTACGACGGAGTTTCCCAGAAAAATAGTAAAAATCGCCTGAGACCAGTTCATCCCACCGTCAATGAGCGAGCTCGCCAACATGTAGGTCGGAATGCAAAGGCTCATGCTGATCCAAAGCGCTGCGAAATTCCAGGTGCCCCAAGTGCGCTTACTTTGCGGAATCGCCTCTAAGTCCTCGTTCGTATAGCTCATGAAAGGCCCTTTTTATTTTGTAGCCATCGGATTATTTGGATGTCGAGTCCACGGCAAGTAAGGAAGCTGCGTCTCTTGCGGTTTCATCGTGATGCAAGTCGCGGGACAAACGAGTGCGCAGAGATTGCAACCTACGCATTCTTTTTCGATAATGTCATATTTAACCGCGCCCGCGATCTTTGAAAGCGAAACCGCTTGATGGGAGGTATCTTCGCAGACGGCGTAACAAAGCCCACATTGAATACAATCTTTTTGCTCGATATGAGCAATCGTTTTAAAATTAAGATCTAGTTCGTTCCAATTAACGACATTCGGAATGGCTTTTCCGATAAAATCCTCTAAGCGCTTGTAGCCTTTTTGGTCCATCCAATTGCTTAGGCCATCGTTTAAATCATTTATAATTTTAAAACCATAGTGCATGGCCGCAGTACAAATCTGAACTGACGTGCTCCCTAAAGACATAAACTCGGCGGCATCTCGCCAAGATGTAATGCCACCGATTCCGGAAATGGGCATCCCTCGCGTCGCGGGGTCGCGTGCAATTTCAGCGACCATGTTGAGCGCAATGGGTTTTACGGCCGGGCCACAATATCCGCCGTGCGTGCCCTTGCCACCAACCGTAGGATGCGGTGCCATGAGATCGAGATCAACGGCAGTGATCGAGTTAATCGTGTTAATCAGAGAAACCGCATCAGCCCCACCCGCTTTGGCGGCGCGAGCTGGGATTTTAACATCGGTAATGTTTGGCGTGAGTTTTACGAACACAGGCATTCTCGTATGGGTTTTACACCAACGAGTAACCATCTCTACATATTCGGGTACCTGGCCAACAGCTGCGCCCATTCCACGCTCGCTCATTCCGTGCGGACAACCGAAATTGAGCTCGATCCCATCAGCGCCTGTGTCTTCGACTCGCTTTAATATTTTTTTCCAACTGTCTTCGTTACAAGGGACCATGAGCGAAACAATGAGGGCACGGTCGGGCCACGCGCGTTTTACTTCTTTAATCTCTCCTAAATTGAGTTCGAGCGGACGATCCGTGATGAGTTCAATATTATTAAAACCCATCATGCGCTGGCCGTTGATATCTACTGACCCATAACGAGAGCTCACATTAACCACGGGTGGGTCCTCACCCAAGGTTTTCCAAACCACGCCACCCCAGCCTAACTTAAAAGCACGCTCGACATTATATTTTTTATCCGTGGGTGGCGCTGAAGCTAACCAAAAGGGATTGGGAGACTTAATGCCAGCGATCTTGCAACTGAGATCAGCCATGGGCTTTACCTCCAAATTTTTTATGAATCGAAAGGGCGGCAAGCTTTCCTTGTTGAACGGACGTGACAGTCAGATCCTCGCCAGGTCCTACGCAATCTCCACCGGCATAAACTCTAGGGATCGTTGTTTCAAAATCGGCATTTACTTGAATTTTACCCCCTACCGTTTCTGGAAATAGTTTACCAGTCACACTGCCGGTCTCAAGTGATTGGCCAATGGCTTTAAATACTTGATCTGCATTAAGTGTAAAAGTCTTACCTGTCCCCGCAAGCTTTCCACCTGAACGCATTTCAGTATATTCAAACTCAACGCAGCTTACTTTTCCATTTTCGCTAAAAATTTTCGTAGGTTTTGCCCACGGCTTAATAAGGACCCCGTTACTCTGAGCAAGCTCCTGCTCATGAGAGGTGGCGCTCATCTGTTCTCGGCCACGGCGATAAACAAGAGTTACAAATTCAGCGCCGAGGCGTTTCATTTGAATCGAAATATCAACAGCGGTATTTCCGCCACCAATGACAATGACATGACGACCTACTTCGATTTCATTTAAATCTCGAGTCTGTCTAATCTTTTCAATCTGCTTAACGGCATCCATTACGCCAGGGAGCTCCTCTCCAGAAATTTCAAGCGCATTGACATTGCCTAGGCCTACTCCTAAAAAAACAGCTGAATAATTTTTTTTAAGTTCTTCAAGCGTGATTTCTTTTCCGAGTTTCTTTCGATGTTCTACTCGAATTCCGCCCACGCTCAGGATGAAATCAATCTCACGCTGAACGAAGTTGTCGGTCACTTTATAGGGTGCGAGTCCATATTCGTTTAGACCGCCTGATTTTGGTTTTGCTTCGTAAATAGTTATTTCGTAGCCCAGCGTCGCCAAACGATGCGCGCAAGACATTCCAGCTGGACCCGCGCCCACTACCGCAACCTTCATGCCGTTTGCTTTTTCGCGCTTAAATGGATTTTCTCCGGTTTTAAAAAATTCATCCGTCGCAAATCTCTGCAACTGACCAATCAGAACTGGCTTTTGCTCTGCCTTTTCGCGCACACAAGCTTGCTGACATAATGTCTCCACTGGACACGCACGTGCGCAGGTTCCACCCATGATATTAGCGCTCAGGATTTCTATCGCCGCACCACGCGTGTTGCCATTTGAGATTTTTCGAATAAAACTTGGAATATCAATCTGGGTCGGACATGCCTGAATACAAGGAGCATCGTAACAGTAGTAGCAACGACTGGATTCGATCTCTGCTTTTTTTGCTGAAAGCGGCGCCTGAATATCGCAAAATAATTCCTGATAGGGTTTCATACTTAATCAGCCTTTTTTAAATCCTGAAAAGATTGATCCATTGTCTCGAGCATAAAATTTACTTGCTCTTTCGTGATTGAAAGAGGCGGCGCGATGCGAATTACGTTTCCATACAATCCGCCCTTGCCTAGGAGAAGTCCCCGCTCTTTGCAAAGGTCCATAAAGCGAATGCACTCATCCGTAGCATGCGCCTTACTCACGGGGTCTTTAACGAGCTCGGCTCCAAGCAACAGCCCCCGGCCCCTTACATCTCCAATGATTGCATGTTTTTTCATCATTTGAGTGAGACCCTCTTTTAAAAGCGCGCCCATGGTCTTGGCATTTTTAATCAATCCTTCTTCATGAATAATTTCCATCGTAAGTTTTGCCTGTAAGGTCTGGTAGGGGTCGCCACCAAAGGTGTTGAAGTAGGCTTTACCCGCCAACTTTTCTGCAACTTCAGTTTTCATGAGAGTCGCGCCTATGGCTGCGCCATTTCCAAAGCCCTTGGCCATGGTGACGATGTCAGCGTCTATTCCAAGCTCTGTAGTCAGTAAAAACATTCCGCCACAACGCCCGGCACCGGTTTGGACCTCGTCGCTGATATACTTGCCGCCATAATTATGAACAATTTTCGCGACCACATTAAAATACGCGTCCGGTGGTGTAATAAACCCACCTACCCCCATCACGGGTTCGGCAATAAACGCCGCGATCTTTCCGTGGGTAGAGGTTTGAATGGTCGTTTCTACATTTTTTGCGCACTCAAGTTCGCAACTATCGGGTTTCTTGCCAAACGGACATCGATAACAATAGGGCTCCATCGCAGAGGTTGTGCTGGTCACGGGTTGAGAGCGAAATCTCCAACTCGAGTGGCCACACGAGGCTAACGCCGCAGACGTTCCTCCGTGATACGAGTGACGCAGGTTCACGACCATAGTCTCGCCCGTCGCATGTCTTGCGGCCATGAAGGCGAGTTCATTGGCTTCAGAACCTGAATTTGTAAAAGAAACGCGATCGAGCCCTTGGGGCGCTTCTTTTAAAAGCATTTCGGCGGCATCTACCGGCGCTTCGTTGAGGTAGAGCGTACTCGTGTGCTGAATCGTATCGTTTTCTAACATCTTCATCAGAGCTTTTTTAATTTTTGGATGATTATGACCCGCTGAAATGCATACAATTCCGCCAATCGCATCCAGATATTTTTTACCGCTTGAATCCCAAACGTACTGGCCTTGGGCTTTGGTCAACTGAATGGGGTCTTTGTGATAAACACCCGCCGTGGGTAAAAAATGCTTTTTTCGAAACGAAAGAAGATCCGCATTAGTTGGCAATTTGGATTCAGTCATGGTTGATCCTTATTATAGGTTGGTCAGGGGAGTATAGGTTTCAGGACGGCGATCCCTATAAAACTGCCAAAGATCTCGCACTTCTCTGATTTCATCAAAATTTAAGTCTGACACGAGTAACTCGTCTTTATCCTTAGAGGCTTGGGCAACTATTTTTCCGCGAGGACTGGCAAAGTAGGAAGAGCCGTAAAATTCACCGATATTCCAGGGTTGCTCACGCCCGATACGATTAATCGCGCCAACGAAGTATCCATTTGCCGCGGCATGGGCTGGCTGTTCTAATTCCCAAAGATACTGGGAGAGGCCAGCAACTGTTGCAGAGGGATTAAAAATAATTTCGGCGCCATTTAAGCCGAGCGCACGCGCTCCTTCGGGAAAGTGTCTGTCGTAACAAATGTAAACACCCACTTTGCCGTAGGCGGTATTAAAAACGGGATAACCTAAATTCCCAGGATTAAAGAAAAATTTTTCCCAAAAACCGGCAACTTGAGGAATATGGTTTTTGCGATACTTACCTAGGTACTTTCCATCAGCATCAATCACGGCGGCTGTATTATAATAAACACCCGTCATCTGCTCTTCGTAGATCGGAACCACGATGACCATACTGTATTTTTTTGCGTACTCGCACATGAGATGGGTCGTTGGCCCATCGGGTATCGCTTCGGCCAATCCGTACCATTTTTTGTCCTGGGAAGGGCAAAAGTAAGGGCCTGTGAAAATCTCTTCAAAACAAAGCATCTGAACGCCCTGGTTGCCGGCTTTCTCGATATAGGGAATATGCGCCTCGATCATTGCTGCGCGATGCTCTTTGCAACTTGCGTTAGTATCGAGTTTATTTGCCAGCTGAATAAGACCGGCCTTTACGATTCTAGACATGACTCTCTCCTCGTCTTGCTCTTGCAATATATTTTCCAAACCCCTTTTTAACCAATGCTTTGCCCTGGTCAACGGCGACCGTTCCACGCAAAATAGTCATACGGCACTTGCCGTCGACGTTCCACCCCTCGTAGGCGCTGTAATCACAGTTCATGTGGTGAGTCTTGGCAGAAATCGTATGCTTTTGTGCGGGGTCAAAAATAACGATATCTGCGTCGGTGCCCACTGCAATCGTTCCTTTTTTCGGGAACAATCCAAAAATTTTTGCGGGACCAGTCGAAGTCACTTCTACAAATTTATTAAGGCTCATGCGTTTTTTCTTAACGCCTTCAGAAAAAAGAAGCTCCATGCGATTTTCAATGCCGGGAGCGCCGTTCGGAATTTTTGAAAAATCGTCTTTTCCCATTTTTTTTTGGTCCATGCAAAAGGGGCAATGATCGGTCGCAACGACTTCGACTATATTTTGCTCTATGCCTTTCCAAAGGGCCTCTTGATCCTTCTTTTTGCGAAGCGGAGGACTCATCACATACTTGGCGCCACCAAAATTTTCTTCAAGATAAGCCGAATCATCCAAAAGCAGATATTGAACGCAAGTCTCAACATGCACTTTCTGATTGCGCATCATTGCGGTACGAACTCGGTTTAACGCTTCTTCGCATGTCATGTGAACAATATAAAGAGGGTGATCCCCAGCAAACGCTAAATCAATAATGCGCCCAGTGGCTTCAGCCTCGCAAATTGGAGGGCGAGACAATGCATGAAATTGAGGAGCTACATTTCCCTTGGCGCGGTTCTCGGCAATTAACGTATCTGCCAGATCGCCATTCTCTGCGTGAGTAGTAACGATGGCGCCGTGTTTTTTTACTTCATTCAACAGGCCAATGATCTGACGATCATCAATCATGAGAGCGCCTTTATAGGCCATAAAAGTTTTAAACGAGGTCACGCCCTGGTTTTCGACGAGGCCCTGAATCTCTTTTCGAGTCTTATCGTTAAAGTCGGTAACAGCCACGTGAAACGCATAATCACCGACGGCTTTACCCGAAGCCTTTTCCTGCCATTTATTAAACGCCGCTTGGAGCGTATCGCCCGGAGTTTGAATCGCGAAGTCGACGATGGTTGTGGTTCCCCCGTGCAGTCCGGCGAGCGTGCCTGACTCAAAATCATCGCTAGAGGAGGTCCCCATAAACGGAAGCTCCATATGGGTGTGCGCATCGATTCCACCCGGAAACAAATAACAGCCCTTGGCATCAATGGTTTGATCGGCCTTCATCGAAAGGTTTTTTCCGATGGCATGCACTTTTTCGCCTTCAACAAAAACGTCGGCGAGATAAGTATCTGCCGCTGTAACGACTGTTCCATTTCTAATTAATATTGAACTCATACAAAAACCTCCTCACCAAACGTTAGAATCGGCCATCCAACGCTGAGTAATGATTTTTTCGTCTGTAAAAAAACGCACAGAACCTGAACCGTGCGCTTTGATATCCCCGTAAAAAGAATCCTTAGCGCCGCCAAAACTGAAAAATGCCATGGGAGCCGGAACACCGATGTTAATTCCGATCATGCTTGGAGTCACTTCATTGCAAAACTTTCGTTCGGCCGGACCACTTTGCGTAAAAAGAGTGGTCGTATTTGCAAAACTACAGCGATTAATCCACTGGATCGCTTCGTCAAAAGTTTTTACTTTAGCAAGAAGTACGACGGGTCCAAAAATCTCTTCTTGAGCCACTCGCATTTTCTCTGTGACATCGCCAATGACTGAGGGCTTTAAAAAATAACCTGGGAGATGATCCACGTCTTTTCTGCCGTCGAGTAAAATTTTTGCTCCTTCATCAGCCGCAGACTGAATCAAGGACTTGATGCGTTCTTTGGCTTCTTTAGTAATGACCGGGCCCATCTGAATCCTGGGGTCCATTCCGTCTCCTATAGAAACGTCAGTGGCCGAAGCAACGATGCGCTCTTTGACGGCGCGATAGGTATCATCTCCCACGCAGATAATGACCGAGCCTGCGAGACATCGCTCACCTGCGCAACCAATAATCGATTCGAGTGCGGTACTTACTGCTTTGTCCATCACCGCATCGGGCAGCACGACCATAAAGTTTTTTGCACCGCCGAGAGACTGCGCGCGCTTGCCATGTGCCGACGCTGTTTGATAAACATGTTTTGCAACAGGCGTTGAACCTACAAAGCAAACTCCCTTAACATCGGGATGAGTGCAAAGTGCGTTCACGATTTCTTTTCCGCCGTGAACCAAGTTAATCACGCCTTTGGGGAGTCCTGTTTTTTCGATCAAATCAAAAATTAGCTGATGCGTGAGTGGAACGCGTTCACTTGGCTTGAGTACAAAAGTATTTCCCGAGGCCACGGCAAAAGGCCAAAACCAAAATGGAACCATCGCCGGAAAATTAAAGGGAGCGATCCCTGCAAACACGCCCATCGGTTGGCGCACGGTTCGACAGTCGATTCCACGGGCGATATCTTCTAAAAATTCGCCCTTTTGAAAAGTCGGCATACCCGTCGCCGTTTCAACCATCTGCATTCCGCGCTTTACGCTTGCACGCGCCTCGCTGATTGTTTTGCCGTGCTCGCGAGTGACGATCTTGGCTAGGTCCTCAAGATTTGCTTCCATCAAAGTTTTTAATTTAAATAGATACTGAACCCGCTCCATGACCGGAACATTTCGCCACTCATGAAATGCACCTTGCGCTGCTTGAACGGCGCGATCGGCATCCGTCGCGGTTCCGAGTGGACAGGATTCGATTTCCTGGGCATTGGCAGGATTAATAATCGGAACGGACGACTTGGCAGAGGAGTCTACCCACTTGCCATTTATATAGTCTCGAATCACCAAATACCCCCTGAGTCCTTCTCACCGGCAAGTCGAAGAAAAACCCCGAAAAATGCCTGGTATATTTGAAAAAGGAAAAACCGTATCTAATTTTGCTAGGTTAGGTCAATCCCAAGTTTTTATTTGTTTATGCGGGGTGTTATGTTGTGCTTTACCGAGAAAACCCGCTAGTTGTAACCACACTTACTCCAAGGCTCATCGGGGTCGGACTCTTTTTCAACACGGCGCCGTTCAGCGAATTGCCGCGTAGATTCGCTCATTTCCATTCTAAATTCGGCACTTCGGTCTGCGCAAAAAACATCTTTCTCTGATTCATCTTTTGCTGTCTCGATTTGTTCTGAAGTTAAGGTTCTTATGGGAAGGCTATCTTGGGGGCGAAACTTTTCGTATATTTGTTCGCTTTTTCGGTAAAGTTCGAGCTGCTGAGCGATTCGAATTCGAGCCAGCCCCAAGTCTTTTTGATCTCTCTGAAGTTTAATATAAACACCTTCTGCCGACGAGGATTCGTCTAATGCCGAATAAAGAGTTGCCTGAAGTGAGTCCCATTTTTTATCAGCCCGCTCTTTCTCTTCAAGAATTGCGGCGCGGGTGCTGATGAGCGCATCTTTGGCATTTTCGTAATTATTTTTTCAGTTAAAGGTTCCTCCAACAAAGCCAAAGACCCCCGCCCCAACCCTGGTGTCCGCACTATCCACGGGATTGACTTGCGTTGTCCCCATTGAGATCGAGGTAAACCGATTGTTGGACTGGTCTTCTATGATTCCCGTAATATTGGCCTGCGCCTTACCCCGCATATTACTTCCACCGGACACCTGAATGGTTGTAGTTTTTCCCTCGCCCACTTTGACTCCCACAACTGTGGCCGAAAAATCCGTAGTATGATTGAGGACTGGCGAAGTATTGTTAAAATTATAGGCGACCTGAGCGCTCGTCGTGACAAT
>CAYJBA010000057.1:9430-10944 GCA_964367865.1 uncultured Bacteriovoracaceae bacterium
GAGTTGAAAAAAATCGATCACCGATTGATGCGATTAGCTTTTTTCGTCCAGCATCGTGAGGATTGTATTCAATACCAGTTCTGATATCGACATACCTTGTTTCAGTTTTTATTCCTGTGGCCAAACCCGGTTTAAGTCTAAACCCCAGATGTGTTGTGTTTGCGTAGTATCCGACTCGCAAAGAGTCGTCTTGATTTTTAAAAAGAAAACCCGCAACGCCGAGCTTGGCTTTATTCGACAAAAGCATAGTTCCAATCACAGTCGAAGCGATATAGATATCCACTGCCTTAATTTGCCCCTTGACCCTATCCCAGTCGGCTTTACCGGTGGGTATAATATTAGCCTTGGCCAATAAAAAAACTCCCAAATCCATGATTTCGTCATCTCGAAAATTACCCATCCAGCTATTTTTTACGACGCCCTTTAATTGACTCATCTGTCGATCATCGAGAGAGAGTGCAATTACATCTTGTTGACCCGTAATTGGACTGACCGAATTTAGTAATTCAGGTGAATTCATTGCTCCTGAAAAGTACGCCTGTCCCGCCCTTTCCGAAAATAATCGCATGAGATTGACTTTAAATCGGTAGGGAAGTGTCTGAATTTTTTTTAAAGTTTCAGGCCTCAACTTATCCGGCGCTCCGACCATGCGCTCGATATTGTATTTCGTAAGCGGAATATGAAAGTTTCCGTCATCACTCAACGGCACAATACGAGCAAATAAATCTCGATAAATGGGTTTAGGTTTTCTTTCGGTAGTTATTAACTCAAATCTTGGACCGAATACATTCGCTCCGCTCTCGGTAGGCACATTGAGCGTGGTATTTGGCTCAGGCTCGAGAACATTGATTGCATCGATGATCGCGTCTACGGGCTGTTGACCATTTCCTGCAAAAGTAGACGATGAAAAAAAGAAAACGGACGAAAGCACTGCGCCCAAAAAATTGAGTGCGATACCTATTTCAAAATAGAATCTTCGTCCTACCCTGTTCAATTAAAATACTCCCAGTACTTCTAGTACTTACAAGGGGCATGCCGACCTATAATGACCGTGGCCTCATCCAATGCGTTTTAAGACTCAAGTAATACGATTTAGAGCGTTTAAGTGTATAGGGTTTAGTCACTCGCTTAAACTCTACCCATTCCAATATAGGAAAGTTCAGATCTAATGCGCTGCAATTTCTGGCATCTCGCTTGCTCCATTGGAGTGAAAAAAGGACGCATATCAAATGAAAGTTCATAAGAAAATATCAGCCACTTCTGTTTTTTTTGTTGCCAGTTTTTTATTTGTTTCCCAAATTCAAACTGCGCATGCGTGGAGCCTTTGGGGAGATGGGTTGCCGAGCAACAAGGAGTATCCCCAGTTCAGGGAGGTCCGAAACTCGCTTAAAGAGGTGGATCTATCCTCCAAAAAAGCCACATTAGAAAAATGTCAAAAAGATATTTTAAGCGAGCTGCCAGATGCCATTGTCGGCGCAGATAAACATTTAGCTGAGCTAGATGGAAAATTAAAA
>CAYJBA010000058.1:0-10401 GCA_964367865.1 uncultured Bacteriovoracaceae bacterium
TGACTGGAGTTCAGACGTGTGCTCTTCCGATCTTGCCTATTACACTTTGGGTGAACATTCGTTTCCCGGGAGTGACATTGAACTCGATGAGCTGATGCCCAATTCGGATTCGGCACCTATGTTGAGCCTAAAGCCTCATACTGCGAAATTTGATGTTTACCCGATTCAGTTTGATCCCCCGGCTGGCGGTCAAGGAAGTTGCGTCGCGAAGGCTACTCCCATTATCATCCGAAACCCGATCACAGTTGGAGTCTATAAGGATCCTTCAACGATGGTTTATTACGCGATTAGGCTCAAGGCCAGAGCGAAAATCCTGTTCTCGCCTTTTGGCGATTTGGATCTTTACGCCTACGCCGCCGCTCAACCCTTCGGCAGTCGCATCGGACCCGATTTAGATCGAGCCGGAGCATGGACTCGAGTCGATGCCCAGTTCAGTGAACCCGCGGACGGGGCCCTAAACCTCACAAAAGAAGTTCCCAACCTGCCCATTTTTAAGGACGACACGACCGCGCGCGGAAAAGGCTGGGATCAGGTTGGAGTTTTAGGCTCTATGTTTTTTAAATTAGGAATCGGCGATCCCGGACCGGGCCAGATCACCGGTAGCATCACACCTGAAGCTCTAGAATCAGCCTATCAAGCTTCGATGGTTCCAAATCCGCACGAAGTCGCGCTCTATAACATTCCAAATGACCTAACAACAGGAGGTCAAGAAGATCCGTTTGTGCGTTATTTCGATAACCTTCAGCAATACGCGTTTTGGGCTCCCATTTTACCCATTGAGAAAATGGGCAATGCAGCCTCTGAACTCAATACAGCGCTCGATAGTTTTCTTACACCTAGCATTGAAAATTCACCGGGAAGTGGGGTCGGGGCGACCAGCACACAGTTTACGGATTTGGCCGCCGCTTTAAAAAGAGGGTTAGACCGCTATATTTCTCAAATTCAAAATACGAACTCAAAAGAGGCCGAAGATGGCGAAGGGTTTCGCATCGTGCGACTGAGAAATCCAATGGTAACGCGACCAGTCATTCGCTCGGACCCCTCAGGACCGATTGACTTTGCAGGCACTGAAATCGCGGCTACAGACCCAAAACTTGTGAAATCGTCGTGGAATCAGGTACGCGATGCGGACCTTATTGAGTTAGGGCGCGTGGGATATAGCGTTAAATTTGTCACTTTCGAGTCCTTAACTGGTAAAAAACAGGCGACAACCCAGGTTGGGGGGGCTGCCTGGTCCAATACTCTCACCCCCATAGACGATCAGACGAACAAAGATCTGTCCTCTGGATTACTTAAGCACTGATAATTTGAGTTTTTTGCATTGCAAAGAACCGTTCGCTGTGGCTTATTTTTTAAATCATTTTCACAATGTAAGTTTGAAGGACGGGAGACATCCATGGCGAAGAAAAAAACAAAAAAATCTGCAGGAAAAAAACCAGCTAAAAAGGCTGCTAAAAAATCTGCAGGAAAAATGAAAGCAAAAGCGGCTAAGAAGCCAGCTAAAAAGGTTGCCAAAAAAGCGATGAAGAAAGCTACGAAAAAAGCCGCTCCAAGAATGGCTACATCACGCACAACGCGTCCGACGATGAATGCTCCCACAGCGCAAGCTCCAATGGGTTCAAACACGATGTCATCTGCGTTAAGCGGATTCGCTGGAGGAATGGCAGGCGCTTCGGTTGGATCTTCTTTTGGATCCAGCTTCGGCGGCGGGCATTCGACTTCGTTCAGCAAAGATAAATCCGAAGAATAATTTTTTCAAAGCTTGGCCCCCTCTTCCTCAGATAGTGACGGAACAGGGGGCCAAATTGTTTTTAGAGATTAAATATGGAAATTCGCGATGTCATCCACGGCTCAATTGCGGTCGATAGCACTGAACTTTCAATTATAGATTCGCGCTATTTTCAGCGTCTCAGGCAGATCAAACAACTGGGTTTTGCCGAAAATTCTTTTCCCAGTGCAACCCATAATCGTTACATCCACAGTCTGGGCGCGATGCACACGGCTTCTTCGGCCTTTTACTCGATCTTTAGCAATTTAGAAAAAAGATCTCCGAAACCTTTGTCGGTGGCGGCACAGGCCCGCTTTCGCGCAGTTCTTAGACTTGCGGCATTGCTGCATGATGTAGGTCACGGCCCTTTATCTCACACCACGGAATTTGCGATGCCCGATGTTCGAGAACTTAAAATTCCTAGCCACGGCAGCCGAAATAATCCCGTTCGTGAAAAACCACGTAAAGCGACCCACGAAGACTATACCTTAAAAATAATTCTTGATTCGGGCCTCACTCCCCTTTTAGAGCGGGCCAGGCACGCTCAGGGATTTACTCCCCTGCATATTGCCGCTCTCATGGATTCGAACATTGAGATTCGTGATGATTTTTTCGAGGAGAAAGTAGCGGGAGATTCAGTAAACTTTCGACCGATATTGAGTCAATTGATCTCAAGTGAACTCGATGCGGATCGCATGGATTATCTTAGACGAGATAGCATGCACGCCGGCGTGAGCTATGGTCAGTTCGATTATGATTGGTTAGTCAGTAACCTCACTTACCATCTCCATAACTCGAAGTGCTATTTAGGGCTTGAACACCGCGCACTCTACTCTTTTGAGGATTTTTTGATTTCGCGGTTTCACATGTTTCTCATGGTTTATTTTCATTACAAGAGCGTGGTCTTTGACGAGATGCTGGGCCAGTATTTTGCGAGCCCCGATTGTGATTACTCACTCCCGTCGGATATCGAGGACTATTGCGACCACAACGACGCTCGACTTTACTCTCACCTTGCCGAGAGTAAAAACGAATGGGCCAAACGCATTGTGGAACGCAGGCCGTACCGAATGTTAGTTGAGCTTCATAGTGGGATTCCAGCAACTAAAACAGCATCGACTGAGCAGCTGAGACTAATGACTCGCATCGAAAAGGAACTGAAGGCCGATGAGATGCCTTACTTAAAAGCGACGTCTACAGGCGAGCTATCAAAATATTTTAGAAAACCAGGCGACCCCATATTCGTACGCTATGACAACCATTATAGCGAACCCGGATTTATTCCCCTTGAACAGTGCACGGATCTCTTTGAAAAATACCGTGAAAAACGCGAAATTACGCGTCTCTATGTTTCACCGGAGAATTACGCACTCTACAAAACCCACGGAAAAGATGTTCCGCTTAAGTACGAAGAGGATGAGCAAAGACCGATTCGGTTAAATTAAGCAGATTTTTCGAACTGCCATTGCGACTCGAGTGAAAAACGTAATATTTATTTTCGACCCGTCACCCCCGGTGTCTGAGTCAACACACTGGGTTTTTGCTTGAATGGTTTCGAATTCCTGCATTTCCCGGCATCTTAACTTTCATCGCGGCAAAATTAAATTTAACAGAAAATCGCTGGAACCTCGCTTCGGTTGAATAACGCAGTTGGTTGATTTTCCAATAAAAGTTTAATAAATAGCGGGCTCTAAGACATAACTCGTTGTTATATCGTATCAATTATCGTGTGTCCCAAATAAAGTTGACTAAATTAGTACATATTATATACTTTTCAGTATCTGGTTCTATTTTTCGGGCTAGTGGCAAGACCTTAAACTCTTCCTAGTCCTTCCAAAATCCGGCGCAGCTTTCCACAAGCTGTTTTCAAGCCGGCAAGAAATCAAAAACGCAGTTCGCGTGCATTTCTGTTTTGGAGGGATTCAAAGTGAAAGCTTGGAAATTTTTTCTATTTACAATTGTTCTCGTAGGCACCTTCACTGCTTGCAAACAAATCACTGTTTCTCAGGCACACTTGTCCAGTTTCTCAAAAACGACTACACCCCATAGTGCGGTTTTAAGCTGGGACTCAAATCCGGAAACTGGCCTCGCGGGATATAAAATCCATTACTATACGTTTAACGGGGCAACCAAAGTATACAGTGCGCCGATCGATGCCGCGAAAAATACCTCTTATACGTTCACAAATTTACTACCCAACACTTACCACTTTTACGTCACAGCTTACGATGCTTCTGGCATGGAGAGTCCTGCTTCAAACGAAGTAGTGAAGATCGTCGAGTAATTTTTATTATCTGGGGGAATTATGAGGATTGATATTTTTCTTAGCTCTAAGCAGCAATCGAAATATTTGTTCCTTGTTTTGATTTTGGGATTAACAGCCTGCCGACAAAATACTGTAGTTTCCAACTCTTCAAGCATCGGAGTCACCGTTCAGCCTTCAGGTACCGCTGGCGTTCCTTTTGCGCTCACTGTTTCAATTCGGGACTCAAAACAAAATCTAAACGGAGGCTTTACAGGCGTAGTTCAATTTAGTTCGTCTGACCCTAATGCCAGTTTTCCGGCAGTCTATACTTTTGTTCCTTCCGATCATGGCTCACACACTTTTACTTCTCTTACTTTTAAAACGGCCGGGACCCAGAAAATTTTTGTTTCATCTCCCCAGATCAAATCAGGAGATCCTCTTTCTGTCTCCAAAAACGTAAATGTTTCGGCAGGGCCTGGGACTCGAATTGTCTTTAGCTCCCCTCCGACAACCACTATTACTGCAGGGACCGCGATGATTTCGCCATTAAGTGCGCAAATTTTAGACGAGTTTGGCAATTTAGCATCGTCCGGATCATTGCCTCTCAGTCTATCTGCTTATTCGGATCCGACATGCTCCACACAACTGATGGCCGGGCTGAGTTCAAGTTCGGGATTAAATGTATCACCGGTAGTTTTCAGTTTGGCGGGAACAGCGAGTTTTACTCAAATTGGATTTAACAAATCAGGCGATATTTTCATGGGAGTATCATCCCCGGGCCTCTCAGTCGCTTGCTCGTCAGCGGTTCATGTCCTGCCTGGGGCAGCCAATCGCCTTTCCTTCTTAAATACACTCTCTTCACAGGCGGTGGCAGGTGCCGCTTTCGCAGTTCAACCGCGGATTGGTGTTCTGGATGCATTTGACAACATAATGAGTTCCTCCTCGGCTCCCGTAACCATTGCAGCGTTTTCTGATTCTGCCTGTCAAGTCCCAGCCTCCTCCAACTTAATGTCTACGGCGGCTACGATAAATGCCTCTATGGGCGTCGCGAATTTTTCTGGAATCAGCAACCAAACCGCAGGTACCCTTTATCTTCGAGCTTCTTCTCCCGGATTGACGTCCGTTTGCTCATCTACAATTACCGTCCTTCCGGCCTCGGCGAATCGGATTTCCTATCTGACCCAACCCTCAATCTCTGGCGTTGCCGGTCAAATGCTCTTGGTTCAACCTATGCTGAAAGTTTCAGACGCCTTCGGAAACCTAGCAGCGGGATTTTCTAATGTCATTACTCTTTCGGCATTTTCTGATCTCAACTGCACATTGCCTGCGGCAGGGGTGTTATCGGGTGGAGTTGTCTCGGCAACCGCCGGAGTAGCAAGCTTTAGCTCAGTAAATTATACCAAAGCCGAAACAATTTTTCTGGGTGCATCCTCGAATGGTTTGATAGGTGCTTGTTCGTCCGCGATAGCTGTTTCTGCCGCCTCCGCTTCGAAACTCGCTTACTCCGTTCAACCCTCGAGCAATACCGCAGCCGGTTCTACATGGGCTTTGCAACCCAAGGTAGTAGCGTTGGACAAGTTCGGTAACACCGACCTTTCTTTCACAGAGGCGGTATTCGCTGCACCATTTACCGATATTGGCTGCAAAGTAATCGCGACTGGAGCTTTTCAGACGAATAAAAATCCGGTGAGCGCGATATCCGGTTCCGCTCAGTTCGCGGGAACCAGTTATCTGAAAGCTGAAACGATCTTTCTCTTGGCCTCGACGTCGGGCCTGACATCCGTTTGCTCCGCGGCAGTTCAAGTATTACCGTCCGCCGCCTCAAAGATCGTAGTTATCAACCAGCCTTCCATGACAGGCCTATCGGGTGTCGCTCTGGCCGCTCAGCCGAAATTTGCCATTCAAGACGCTTTTGGAAATTTAGTCACATCGGCCGCCTTTCCGATACTCCTTTCAGCTTTCGCCGACAGTACATGTAAAATCGCGGCATCGGGTTCTCTAGCTGCGACATCAAATCCATTGACCTCCGTGAGCGGAACCGCGGGCTTCGCAGGGGTACGGTATTCAAGCGTCGGAACTATCTTTCTAGGCGCGGGCACCGGGTCGCTGGTTAGCGCCTGTTCAAATCCAATCAGCATTTCTTCAGTTACGGGGGGGGATCCGCAACGTTGAATTGGGATGCGGGTACTGAAGCAGCGCTAGCCGGTTACAAAGTATATTATGGAACAGCCTCGGGTGCGTATGGCCCCCCCGTGGACGCGGGTAAAAACACCACTTACACAATAAGCGGCCTTTCTTCCGGAAAAACCTACTTTTTCTCGATCACTGCCTACGATGCGATGGGTACAGAAAGTCCCCGCTCCAACGAAGTCAGTAAGGTTATTCCTTAATTGGGGGTTATTGAAATGCGAAACCGAACAAAAATGAAACTTAAAGTGAGTGATGTGTTCTTGATCTTGTTGATTAGTTTGACGATCGGTGGCATTTCAATCTCCCACGCTTTAGCAGACACATTGTCATCCGCTGCCATCGGTTGGACACAATTGACCAACACCAAAATTAGGCCCGTATGCCCAAACCCCGCTCTTTATCCGAATATCCAAGGCGTTGAAGGCTGCTCCGCGGTAACAGCGGACTGGAGCAGCGGTGTTTTCGATACCGCGAGAAACAGACTTATCGTTTGGGGCGGCGGTCACAATGGTTATCTCGGAAATGAGATTTATGCATTAAACTTAAATGAATCTCCCATTACGATGACGAGATTGAACAATCCAAGCACACAACCTCCTACGGCATTGGCGGCCAATTCATCCACGGGAGATGGGCAAGCTAGTTCGCGACACACCTATGATCACATCGTTTATATGTCGCATGTCGATCGGATGTTTGTATTTGGCGGAGCCAGTCCTCCCTACGGATTTATGTTAGATGACACTTGGACATTTAATTTCGCCTCCATGACATGGCAGAAAATGAGTCCAAGCGGAACGAAACCTGAAGCCAACTACGGACGCGCAACCGTTTACAGTCCAGCCGCTAAAAAGGTATATATTCACGACCAGTTTTCGCTTTACTCCTACAGTGTCGAAAACGACGCCTATACGACCCTTTCTAACGAAGCGCCCGTAGGCCAGGAGATGACAGGTGTCCTTGATTCGAAAAGGCAAACGTTTATTTCAGTTGGAAACGGCGCTGTCACCGCATTCGATTTAAGTTCGGGCAGTAACTTTAAGATGCAAACGTGGGCCACCACCGGAGGGGCCTCGATTCTAAACTATACGAATCCAGGCGTTGCCTATGATCCGATTTCCGATCGCATTGTGGCCTGGGCGGGAGGAAATACCGTTTATACCTTGGATCCTGCGGCTTCAAACAAAGTATGGGTAGCAGTAACCTACCCTGGGGGCCCAGGAGCCGCCCTAGGCAACGGGACCTTTAAGCGTTTCGCTTATTCTCCAGCTTCTAATGCATTTGTAGTCGTTAATTCTGTCGACAGCGACGCTTTCGCCTTGAAACTGACACCGGGTGCCGGAACCGGCACTGGAATGCTCCCTGGTTTATCCGCTCCGAAAAATTTGAAAGTACAGTAGGAGGATTTGTGAAACATCATTTTTTTAAATTGCACTTTGGGATTTACCTTGTTTCTTCCCTATCGGCATACGCCGGTTCAGCCGACTTCGCTGTTCGATGCGCGGGCAGTGGCGTAACCCTTTGTAACGGATTTGATACTCAGGCAGATGCACCAAAAAACGGGACAGATATCGGAATGTATGCTCCCTATGGCACAACGAATTTTACAAATATAAAAATAGATTCGACTCAGACCTTGGGGCCGGGAGCCTCGATGAGCATGACACTTCCTGCTGGAGTCGCCGGGTCGGATTCTACCGGCTATTTTATGAGTTACTTCGGACCGGGTAGAAACTTTGGCCAAAACAGTCATTTCTATGTGCAATACGCGGTTCGGATTTCTCCGGAAATGACAACGACCACGACTCAATGGTCCGCTGGCGCTGGAAACACTACGATGTGGAAATTTTCCATCATTCACCAAAAAGATGCCAGTTGCTCTCAAATCGAACTTACTTCAGTGAACTATATGTGGTCCACCCAACTTCGACCTAATTTATTTCCGACCATGTACACCGGTTGCGGAGCCAGCCCTCTCTATACCGGCTGGAACAAAACACTGATGATGGCCGATGGTTTATGGAACCCAAATATACCGCTTACGGATGAAGGCACATTGGCCTTGGAACAAAGCGCGTTTAATACCTCAGGTTATAATTGTTACGGCGGAAATCAAGTGGGAGGTTTGGGTGACGGCAAAAATTGCTTTAATTGGCGCGACCACATGAATCAATGGGTTACATTTTATTACGATATTCAGGTTGGAACTTGGGGTCAACCTAACAGCACCGTCAAAGCCTACGTTGCGTTTAACGGCGGGGCTTATCTACAATGGATCAATATTTCAAATTTTAGATTGGACCACAATGGCTCCCCAGCGACGGACGGCTATAATTATATCACACTTGCGCCTTATCAGACGGGACTTACCGTTCCGGCAAATCAGTCTTCGACTATTTGGTATGACGAATTGATAGTTTCCACGCAGCCCATTTCAGCTCCTGGCGGTGCAAGCGTAAGCCTCCCCCTGTCCGCTCCCAAAAATTTGAAAGTATACTGAATTGAAAGTAAGTATTGGATTTGACCCGTTCCCCGGATAGATTGAATACGAAATGCGAATTTCCATTTTTAAAAATAGCGCAAGTGAAGTGATAATAAATCTCGAGGAAACCAAAAAGCGGGCGACTTTACTCTTGAGCGGTGCCCTGGACGAAAACTCCTGGCTAAGAAAAGTAAACACCTACCTGGAACGACTTGATTTGGAAATTCGATTCTTAGTCCTAGACGTGAGCTCCGTGAAAAGCGTTAATTCGTCCGGAATTCGGGAGTGGCTGGATTTGATCTCGGTGTTACAAAAAAAATATTTGGTTTCATTTTCGAGGGTGAGTGAAGTATTTTTGGAGAAAGCGATTTTTCAAAAACAGATGCTCGGCCCAACTGGGACTGCGGTCGCGGAGTTTGAGGCTCCCTATTTCTGCCCCCCTTGTAATTCGCGGGTCCTTAAACTTTTGAATACTGACCAGTTTCGACCACTCAAATGGACATTTGAACCACCCTTGTTTTATTGTGATCAATGCAAGGGGCAACTGACATTTGATGAGATCAAGGACGATTTCAGCTCATTTCTAAAATATGTCTCAGGCCGCACGTCGTGACCCAACTACTAAGGTCATATCATCTGATGGACGCCACGCTTTTCCTCCCCTGTTTTGCGAAAGTGTCGCCATGAATTGCCGGCAAAGAGCTTCAGGTTTATCCGAATGACTTTCTGAAAGACTCGCTAAAATTTTCAGGATTTCCATTTTGCGGATCGTCTTTCCATTTTGATCTTCACACTCCATAATCCCATCCGTGTACCAGAAAAACAAATCCCCCGGCAGCGATTGAAACTCGACGAGAGAAAAAGAAAACCGATCCCTCTCTCCTAAAGAGGAAGCCCCGATGGCGGTCAACGGGATAAAAAAATCAGAT
Organism: uncultured Bacteriovoracaceae bacterium; assembly: GCA_964367865.1. Classification (GTDB taxonomy): domain Bacteria; phylum Bdellovibrionota; class UBA1018; order UBA1018; family UBA1018; genus CAYJBA01. The sequence continues at coordinate 9,615 of CAYJBA010000058.1, forward strand.
ATGCTTTCAGGTTGATTTTTTTTGCGAAAAACATAGGGCGGGCGATGCCCGGCATTAAGTGAAACGATCATACCCGAAACCAAATCAATGGCCGAAATTACAAATGTCATCGAAGCCTTACCCCCACCCGCGGCCAAAATGCCCCAGTTGAGTTCCCTTGCGAAGTCACTGAACCATCTTCTGAGATCATCGCGACTCTCGGAGAATTGCTGCAGGCGCCTTGTATGCGTGACAAACAGGGCGTGTGCAGCGGCTGTCACGAGCGCAGCGGATACTCCATGGCCCGTGACATCGCCTATGGCGACGAATAAGTGGTTTTTTTCCTGATGGTACTGCCACCAGTCGCCTCCGCATTCGGACGCGGGTAGGATCTGTCCGGTAAGATCGAATCCCTTTCCCTTAAATTCGCGATTTGGAAAAAATCTCTGCTGAACGATCTGGGCGGTTTCAATTTCCTTTTCCAAGCGCGCTTTCTTCTCCGTTTCTACAATAAGAATTCCGATTCTTTCGGCCATTTCATTAAAAGATTTTGATAAAATAGATGTTTCTATCGTTTCAAGAAATGTCCTATGGTCCGTTTTGACCCTGACGGAAAAATCACCCTCTGATATCTTATTGGCCGCTTGGGAGAGCCTGGTAATTGGCCCGCTGATACCGCGAGATAGGGCAAAAGAAACCAAGAGAGCCAAACAAAGTATTCCGCCCGCAAGAAAAAAGGATCGCCTGTAAAGCTCATTTCTAATCGCGAGCAATCTAGTCGAACTGACTTGCGCGAGGACCGACAAGC
>CAYJBA010000059.1:0-10355 GCA_964367865.1 uncultured Bacteriovoracaceae bacterium
TAGAACGGAACAGGCGCTCGAAACCCGCGCTAGCGTCGTGGCCTCAGCCTGCCCTTTGTGTATTACGATGATCACCGACGGCGTGAAATCTAAAGAGATGCAAGAAAAAGTGCGTGTAATGGATCTGGCCGAGTTGATTGACCAAACGACGACGTAAGCCATGGCATTCCGATTTCGTCGGCCCAAGATACGGCTTGTACCGCGCTATTTTTACAAGCTTCGCGGGCTTCAGTTAATTTTTTTCTGACATTATCTTTTGAAACTTTTGGATTTTGACCGCTCTCTATTAATTTCTTGCGATAGCCTTTGATTGCATCTTTGAGCTCGGCGATTTCGTTGGCCTGGGATTTTTTGTCTTTACTCAAAAGTTCTACAAATTTACCCTCGAGAAGTAGGCCATAATCTTCGGCATCCTCTTTCGCAGCTAGCGCGCGCTCAGCGAGCCCATGATTTGTCTTCGCTCCAAGAACAGCTTTGACCACCTTTCTGCCTGCGGCCAGAGACGCTAGTCCAAGACCATTACCCGCGATAGCAGCTACCTTCTGGAGTTCTAGAGACTCAGCGCATTTTCTGTAGGCTAAGCCCCAAGTTTCGCCGTCGCCATTTTTTTCACCATCCGCGGCAACCATTCCTGAGGTTAACAAGTTGTCACATTCTTCTTTTGTTTGGTTGTAAAAAACGAGGTCTGTCGCGCTGAATGCTCCCTGCGTAGTTATTGCCGCGGCAGTGGCAGATCTCCCCGCTGGCAAAAGCAGACCCTCACTCGCGGCCAACGCCCTTGATCCCATACCCAATCTAGCCACCCGAGCAAGTGTCGCGGGAATTGCATACTCCAGCGCAGGCGGAATAAAAAACCCTGCGCCAATAATTGCCAAATTTAACCCGATTGCGTTAGCTGTGCCTGCCGTCCTGAGTGCTTCGGCATGGCTTTTTATTCTACAGCCGGCCTCTTTTAACTCAGGCTTGCCTGGATCAATCGAATAGGCCAGAGACGATAAAAGGTCCGAATCGTAATAATGGTCTTCGATTGCTTTTTGCGAATCTAAAACCATATATCGAAGAGCCCCTCGATTGACCGAAAACTCTCCTTTTTCTACTTTGCTAAGACGTTCAGAATATTCCTCGTGAGCTTTCGCCAATTTGCCAGCATCTCTTTGAAGCGCTGTCCATTTCTCGAGCCTTTGTTCCACAGTCGAAGCTGTTTCTGAAATGGCATCCGAGTAATCTCGAGTGAAATTTATGCCTGCTCTTTTGTCGGCAGTAAAAAAAACGCGCGCTTCAACGCCAGAAAAACTTGAACTTCCTCCATGGAAGCCTCGCTCGCTAAGTTGCTTTTTAGCTGCTTTTACGTAGCTGTCCATTTTCGGATTTGCGAGAAGCGGATTATGTGCCAATACCTCGTCCCTAGCGTCTTCGAGTCTCTTTTTCTGCTCTTCTAGTTCCGCCACCTCTAAATCAAATGCGGCTTTTTTTTCAGCGCTCTTGCTTAATTCTTTTCTAAATGCGGGGTTTCCAAGGCCGTAGGCGCTTTTGGTTTTTTTGTGTAATTCGCTTTTTACTCCCCAGAGCTGATAATCAAGTTCCGCAGAGGTAATTACGGCATTTTTAAGACTATCCACTTCGCTTTTAAGTGCTGGATTTTTTTCTATCGCTTCGTCAGGATCGTTATTTTTAAGCGCCGTTGAAAGTTCGTTTAAATATTTTTTATAGACTTCTGTTCGCGCAACTAAAATAGGAAGGGATGCTTCGATCCAGGCTTTTTCTTCTAAGAAATTTTTCGTATTTTCTAAGTTCCGCTTATCTTCAATGGGCTGATTTTGCCGCTCCTTATCTTTTACGCAATCTTTACAGTCCGCGGAGCCAACTTTACTTTCTAATGGACAACCGGAGACCCCAGAAAATTTTTCTATCAATCTTGCGGTAAACTCTCTCGCATTGCCATATTCGGGCACGAAAATTCCAATTGACGTTACCAGGACTACCCACGCATTTTTAAGTGCTCGCTGATTTGCCATGAATTAAATTCTCCATCCCTTCTATCCTTTCGGCATAAAACTCTAAATTTTTGAGGTTTGTATAAAAGATTTACACACCGCAACCAGAGGGCCGCCTTTGGCTGGGCCAAGCTCGCGCTATGACTGGGCGCATTATGCCCCGCCCGCCTAAAATCATTGGCATAAATGTTGGATATAGTCGGTTCGGTGGTGCCGAATGAAACAGTTTAGGAAATTGAATTTAGGTCGAATTTTTGTTTTTCTGGGTCTCCTTATAGCTTCCATTTCATTTGTTCGCTGTAAACCTATAGCTCCGAGCATTTTAAAAAATCGTTACTTGAGGGAAGGCGGCAAAGCCACGATAGGCTCTTCCTCCCCACAAGCGATCGAACGTCTAGTCGTTGTAACAAAAACTTTGGACGACAAAAAAACTTTTGAATCAGAAATTTCTAAATTTTCAGAAGGGCAGAAATTAGTTCTTTCCGAACACGTAAGATCCGATGCTTTTGACGAAATCAAAGATAATGGATTTGCCGAAATTCACGCTGGCTTTGCCGCCGGTGAAAGCCTAACTGCTCTTGTTTTTGTAGAGCCAACAGATGACGATCAGGCCCTTGTCTTTGGTGAGGTTCCCACGCTAGTATCGCAATTTTCACTTGAACTTCGCTCGATAGGTAGCTCAACCTGGGTCCTCGCCGTATCGTCTGGAGTAAATCCAAAGGCGTCGTCTTGGAATCGCAATAGGCTGATTCAGATCGTGTTAGTGAGTAATACGGCAATTCGATTGCCCGAGTCTGATTCCAACAATTAATAAAATGTGAGGGACGAGTTAGGTTCGAGGCGTGCTTCTTCTCTCTGAATCCCCACTCGGTGGCAAAAAATCCTTGTGAGAGACGATAAATCTTTTAAGCGCAGTATTGGCTAACTCAGCGCGTGTCAGTTTAGAAAATTTCTCCATTGCGACTATTTTTTCAAAGACTTGTTTTTCTATTTCAACTTCAAGCTTCGCTGTCGCGCCTTTTAATTTGTAGTCGTCTCGCATGAAAGCTTTCTCCTGTAGTAAGAATCAAATCACCCTAACATGATTGGAGCGGGTAATGCTATCCCTGCGAACGCCCTCTCAAAAGATCTTTCACTACGCTATACATCACACCGGGCAGGGTTTCTAGGTCGTCTACTTCGCGCAAAAGACCTCGCCCTTTATGCGCCAACTCTCTACATAACTCTAGGGATGCCTTTTCACGTCCCATTTTCAAAACGACGAGGTGCGGAAAACGCGGAGCGAGATAGGCAGGATCTTTCCCGGCGGTGTACTTCCCGTCGGTCAATAAAACAGCTGACGGGGGGCGACCCTTTCCTCCACCCTGAGCTACTCGAACAAGATTGAGCGCTGCTTTCATTCCTTCTTCTAAGTGAGTATAACCATGCGCCGGAACATCTAAAAACCTTTCTACCAATTGTTGAAGTGAAATTTTTTCGTCGGGCCTTTTTAGGATTTTGGCTTCGTTTTCAAATGCTACAATTCCAATCGGATCGTCTGGAAATTGAAGCAAAACAACAGCTAATGCCACAGCCGTCAGGGCTAGTTTTTCGCCCGTCATCGAAAGACTCGTATCTACGCTTAAAACAATCGGCTGCCTTCGATGGGTGGTATAACTCATCCAAAGGTCGGATGCGCCAAGCGGATAATTTCCGCGAGCGCCGCCAACTGCTGCGCTCATAGCCAAAGGCGATTGGTCGAGGGTCTCATCAAAATCGAAATCTACGTGCTCTGCGTTACTTGGAAGCTCTGTCCAAGGTAACGTGTGAGCTTCTACTGGATGAACCACTGAACCTAAAACTTCTTGTGCTCGTTCAATGATAGCTTCAGACGAAAGCCTTCTGAGTTGCTTGGAAATAGCTTTATAAACTCCTCTGGACTTAAATTCATGATAGCGGGTGGCCACGTCCCAAGAACTTGCGCTTTCAAGCTCTAAAGCAGAATCCTCTTCGCTGAGCGCAATAGAACTGCCAAACGCCTCCGGAGGCAGAAAAACCGCGTGAGCGGCCGAATCAAATTTCTGTGTTCCTGATTTTAAGTCCGAAAGCTTCAGTGGCGCGACTTTTTTTTTTGACCTGAATCGAAACGCTCCTCTTGGGGCGCATTCAAGTTTTCAAGTATATCTTTCGAAAGTTCCGTAATAAGGGTTTCAATATCTGCTCGCATACTTCGATCTGATTCAGCCTCGCGCTCAATCTCGATACGAGTGGGCAAGGCTAAAAGTGCAGCCCTCAAAAAGGCCTCCTTAAAGGTCATTCCCCCCTTTTGAAGCACGACTGCAATCTCTGCCATGCTTAAAGCTGCTCGCACTGAAGCTCCCCGTCTAACCTTGGGATGTACCCTCGTCATGCGAGCCAAACGGACTGCGCCCGTAGCTAACGGCATAATGACATCCGCCTTTGAGCTCTTAAGACGATCAGTCACTATCTTGGTTTCTTCAACCTCGGATTGGTATTCGAGCACAACTAATTCAAAACGATCTAGGATTGCTTCGCTCAAGTGAGAGGTTGCGACAAATTCTTTTGGGTTTTGCGTTGCTAATACTCGAAATCCTTGCGCTGCCTTGATCACACCCAGACGAGGAATCATTACTATGCGTTCGTCGATCGCCGGCAATAAAATATTTTGAACTCCCTCTGGAAGCCGATTGAGCTCATTAATAAACAAAATTCCACCCGCCTTCATTGCCTCGACCAACGGGCCGGGAACAAAGGAGGTGGGTCCATACCCTTTTTTAATCACGGTTGGAGGATCAAACCATCCGGAGAGTTTTTGCTCTGTATACCGACTATCGCCATCGACCCTAAATACGGGAAGTCCCAAGGCGTCAGTAATCGCCAAGGCAAGATGCGTCTTACCCACCCCAACTGGGCCCTCAAGTAGTACGTTTTTATCCGCCTCTAAACAAGCACGCACCAAATCACCCTCGTGCTCACGACCTACAAGGTCAAACTCTGCGGTAGTTGAGGCGTTCTTTTTTCTTTTCACCGGGTTTTTCGTTTTTGGGGTTTCGCCTTAGACTTCTTGGCTCTTCTCCTCAAAAACTCCTCTACGACATAGCTTGCCACATCTGAGGGCTTTGTGCCCACACCAAAACCTGCGTCAAATCCACATTCTAATGCCATGGGGTGAGTAACCCTAGGTCCACCAGCGATGATGATCAGCTGATCGCCAATACCCATTTTTTCAGCACGCGCCGTCAAATCCTTCATGTCTTTGATGTGAATGTTATGCTGACTCACCACTTTGGAAACCAAAATAGCATCTGCTTTTTCTCGAATTGCGAGTTTAAGCAAATCTTCATTTAAAACTTGTGCGCCAAGATTTCTGGCGTCAAGCCACTGGTAGCGCTCTAGACCGTAATCCCCGGAAAAACCTTTCATGTTGATGATGGCATCTATTCCAACCGTATGCGCATCATAGCCTGTGCAAGCCCCAAGTATTACGAGTTTTCTACCAATTTGAGATTTAATGATTTCATCGACCTCTTCGCGTGAGCGCTTCTTAGCATCGACTTTAAGAACTTTGATCTGAGAAAAATCAACCGCATGTTTACTTTGACCATAGATCACAAAAAAGGAAAAGCCTTCGGCCGCCTTTTCCATAGTCGCTACTTTGATGCCTTCAAATCCCATTTTTTGACAGATCTGGATCGCTGCATCTCTCGCTTCGGGCGACGCCTCTACGGGTAGAGTAAACGCAAGTTGTACAACACCATCATCCATGATGTCCCCATAGGGTTTAAGTTTTTTTAAATTAACTTTGGCTACTTTGCTCATTCTTATTCCTGGTTTATAAAAGCTCAAAGAAAGGGTTTAAATAGTCTGAGTCTCGGGCAATGACGCCATCGTGACCCTTGCCCCCCGTTTCAGTGCGGCTGACCTCTGCAAATGCCCGCTCTTCAATCGCTTTAAATAGGCCCTTTTTTTTAATCATTTGCAAGTGGCCCAGAGTGTCTTCTAGAACTTTTGTGGCCCACGAATCGATGATCCCGCCGCGTTTAAAATCAATATCAGCGCCCAGATCTTTAGCGCCGTTGAATATGTATTTTGCATTTTTAATGCTCATCCAACGATCTTGAAGTAAGGGCGTGTGCATCGCCTCAGTCGGCATACCCAACAACTGAATTGTTTGTCCTGTAGTCACGCCTACAAAATTAAACATCGCATCCATCAAATGACTATAGAAAATATCTCCGCACTTATAACGGGTCGGCGGCATAAATTTAATCGGTGCATTTGGAAAAATTTCGCGCGTCATCTGCGCACGAGCCAATTCGAGTAAAAACACATTGGTATGTTCGGGATTCATCTCCTGTGCATGCCCAAGTCCCATGAGCTCTTCGCCCATTTTTGCGTGGAGTGCAAATCGCTCATTGATAAACTGAGAGGCCAGAACTTGATGGCCATTTTGAATCGCATCTGAAGTCGTAAGATAATTGTCCTCGCCTGTATGAATGACTATTTTAGAAAGAGCTATAATCCTCCGTGAGAAATGCTGATCAATCAGCGTGCGCTTCATGTTAATATCGCGAAAAAGAATTCCATACATTGCATCATTTAATAGGAAATCAAGTCGCTCCATAGCCCCGAGTGCCGCTATTTCCGGCATGCAAAGGCCCGAACAATAATTTGTCAGGCGAATGTAACGCCCAAGTTTTAAACTATGTTCGTCGAGCGCCCGGCGCATGACCCTAAAGTTCTCTTGCGTAGCGTAGGTTCCGCCAAATCCTTCGGTAGTAGCGCCATGGGGAACATAATCCAAAAGCGACTGGGCCGTGCTTCGAATCACGGCGATCGCATCCGCCCCGGCTTCTGCGGCGGCTTTTCCCTGAATCACGTCTTCGTAGATATTGCCCGTTGCGACGATGACATAAATAACAGGGCCACCGCGCCCTGTCGGGTCAAACTGGTCACCGACCTTAGAGCGTAAATGATCTCGAACCTGTCTGCGCTCAAGCAAACCGCGTCTAGCCTGATCGCAAAGTTCACGCGCTTGAACTGATACTTCTGTCTGGGATGACCTAGCAAGCTTTAATAAATCAATTTTCCGACCGGCCACCGCTTTGGCCAATTCACTGGGTGTCATCTTTTTCTGAATCATTCCGTTGATAAACCAATGAAGTACGCCTTTACCTAAGACGCCCGCTTTATGGAGATCCTCTACAATGACGTTGACCTCAGGGACGAGATTTCCACTCCCTTGCCTTACAGCGCCCTCAACACCCAGCAAACGCAAAACCGTTCGTTCGATCGCGACTGTCGTATGGTCTGAAATCAGGCTTTCTATTGGCGTAGCAATTTCTTTTGCCAAAGTTCGGCATTGGTCGATTTGTTTTCGATCTAATGAGAGGTGTGCCATCTCAGATCCTCATTTAGCGTAAGATTCGTTAAAAAGCTGATTGAGCTCGTCACTTTCGCGAATTAAATTAAGCGCTAATTCTGCATGCCCGTCGGTATAGCCGTTTCCAATCATTAACCTAATGTCGGCCCCCACACCTTCGGCGCCCAGCGCTGCACGGGTAAAACTCGTCGCCATGCTGAAAAAATAAACCAACCCTTGGGGATGACAGGAAAGAATGCTGCTCATTTCTGTGTCGGGAATATTAGCAACGTTAATGACAACATCAGCCATTTTTCCTTTAGTTACTGCCCAAATCTTATCCATGACCTCGATTGCATTTCTAGCATCCGCCTGAACAATCTCGTCAATAAATGCAAGCGGAGCCATCCGATCGATGGCCTTTTGTGAGTACTCTACAGCAATCGTCCTTACACCTTCAATTTTCTTGGCTTGATAAAGGCAAAGCAACCCCGACTTACCGCCCCCGCCGATCACAACCACCACCTGACCTTCTTTAACAATTTTTAGCGTTTGTGCTGGTGCTCCTGCCACATCCAACACTGCAAGCGCCACGGTCTCTGGAATATCTGTTGGGAGTTTTGCAAAAATTCCAGAAGCAAAAAGAATCGCCTGACCTTCGATCTCAACGCGATCTATTTGTGAATGAATTTTTTTAATCCGCTCGATTCGAAGTGGGGTCAACGTCAACGAAACTAGCGTCGCTATGCGATCTCCAACCGCGACTGGCTTTTTATCCACCGGAAACCCGGGGCCAACCTCAATTACGCGCCCGATCAGCATCCCGCCCGAGCCTGTTATGGAGTTATGATGCTTTCCACGCTTTGTAACTAAATCCAAAATATGCTTTTTAATCCGCTCCTCGTTGCCCTCGCAGGCTTCGGTGATCTGGTGAAAGCTTGCCGAATCAATATTTAGACTCTCCACTTCAATTAAAATTTCGTCTTCGGCTATCGGAAGAGAAGTATCAAGCCGTTCCGCCTGTTGCGGCAACTGCCCTTTGGGTTCGAGTGAGCGCTGGATTCCCAGTGGATCAGCGGGTTTGTATTTGGCCACGACGTGCCTGCTCAACGCGCTCTTCGGCTATTCGGTCCGCAATGATGTGGGTCGGCAGATTTTCAGCTTCTGCCCGATCGAGGATATCGCCGATAATATTTTCGATTCGAGATACATGTTCGTAAGCGCGGGCTTTACTGTAACCGCCTTGCGCTACTCCTTCGTAATAAATATTAATGAGCCCGCCCGCATTAATCGCATAATCTGGCGCATAGATCATTCCCCGTTTAGTAACTTCGTAGCCATCCTCTGACGTAGCCAGCTGGTTGTTTGCGGCACCAGCAATAATTTTTGTCTTTAAACGCGAAAGGGTTTTTGTGTTAATCACTGCTCCGAGGGCGCCTGGCGCAAAGATGTCACAAGGAACGTCGTAGATGGCGTCCGGATTTACAGTTTCGATTCGGTACTTCATGACCGCGCGATCCAACATCGCTTGATCAATATCGCAGCCAATGACCGAGGCACCCTCGGCCATGAGGTGTTCCAAAAGATAGTAATTAACGCTGCCCAGGCCCTGAAGCGCTATTTTGCGGCCACTGAGAGAGGACGTTCCAAATACTTTTTTCACACATGCTTTTATCCCGTGAAATACACCCCAAGCTGTGGCGGGAGATGGATCACCGCTCGAGCCGGCCTCGCCCTCAATTCCCAACACGTGGCTAGTTTTAGATTTGATTCTCTTTAGATCGTCCGCGCCAATACCCACATCTTTAGCAGTGACATAATTTCCACCGAGTTTATCGACGTACTCGCCAAATTTTTCAAAAATTCCCTCGCGCTTATCTGTTTTGGGATTTCCGATGATTACGGCTTTTCCGCCGCCCCAATTCAAACCCGAAATCGCGGCTTTGTAGGTCATGCCCTTAGAAAGCCTAAGTACGTCAGTAAATGCCTCTTGCTCTGAAGCATAGGTCCACATCCGGCAGCCGCCAGTAGCAGGTCCAAGAACCGTGGAGTGCATAGAAATAATGGCCTTGAGACCGACTGAGGGGTCATTACAAAAAATAAGCTGTTCAAAGCCGTCGCACAGGCTTCGTTTTCCAGATGCTGGGTTCATCCCTTCGAATACCATAACTGTTCCTTTGCTTTTTTTAGCGAAACGACCGTAACAATTCGCCGCATCAGAGGCAAGGTTTTACCTTGAAAACTCAAATCTTTTGGCGCTTAATTTTTTCTAGAAAAACTGCCTAAACTTTTGTCAGGTGCACTAATTCGCCAACAAGATCTCTGGCTTCAGATAAAATGCATCTAAATCTAACCTTTTAATATATTTACATAAAACGAGACTTGGCTCGGTGGGTCACCTTTGGCCCATCCCTTGCTTAGTTAGCTCTCTGAGAGCGGACCCTTGGGGTCCCAATGTTGTGTACTTAGGCTGTTGTGCTGAGGTGATGAGTTTATGAGTAGAAATAAAATTTTATTTGGAATGGGTCTGGCGATTTATCTGCTTCCGGTTCTTGCAATTGCAGACCAAGCGATGATTGAAGACGTCTGGAGCTTGAGCGATCTATCTCGCATTGGCTCGGTTCAGAAAGTGAATAACGATCAATTTATTATTAAAGGCGCCATCCCTAATGACTGCTTAAGACAAGAAGTAAAAGTGGGCGAAGGGTTTCAGATCCTTTTTGATTCTTCAAACGGCCAAATAACAATTCAAGATCCAATGCCTAGTGATGAAGAGCTAAAGGGCGGAAAAATATCCGTTCGCGATTGCTTGAAAAAATCCCGCCCCGCATGCAGACGTAGCACCTGTACCAAGCTTTCGGATCTCAATGGCAGGTTTGATTTTTCGGGCGTTGACAATGACATTAATTTATCGCTCGTCGTTTCTGAAGAGCAAATCGTTTCACTTGAAGGAATGAGCCATGTGAGTCAGAAAACACTCAGAGCGAACGCACGAGCTG
>CAYJBA010000060.1:0-7597 GCA_964367865.1 uncultured Bacteriovoracaceae bacterium
ATTCTAGTACCGAGGTAGCTCGGCGCTAAACTAGCTCGATGCCCCCATTTTTTTTTCTTCCTACTCATAACAATCAAAATCGCTGCTAAAATACAATTCATGTTCGTCAACCTCATCATTGCTTCAGTCGCGGTACTTCATTTGAATTTTCTAATTCTAGAAATGTTTTTCTGGACCAAACCCTGGGGCCTGCGGGTATTTCGTCAGTCGAAAGACCATGCAAGGGCAACCGCCGTTTTGGCTGCGAATCAGGGGCTGTATAACGGATTTCTGGCTGCAGGCCTGATTTGGGGTCTAATCAAGGCCGACCCTACGCTTTCACTTCAAATTAAATTATTTTTTCTAAGCTGCGTATCTGTTGCGGGAATTTATGGAGCCATAACCGTGAACAAGCGAATTTTCTTCATGCAAGCATTGCCTGCCCTTTGCGCTATTGTCGGCTTACGATTTTTTTAACTATCGGGAATGAGTTTGTGCTTCATTCCCTTTGCCACGCGCTCTTCGATCGACTTCATAGGCTCATCCAAGAGTTCAGAAAGCTCACGATAAAGAATGCGATTTACAGCCTCTGAAAATTTAGCAACTTCAGAAGTTGGAACAATTTGTCTTTTGCCTAAAACATGCAAAAAACTGGCAACTTTAGCAAGACCTGCCCCGCCCTCGCTCTGGATTGCTTTTTCAAGTTGAGCTTGAACGACCTTCCAGGGCTGGCCAACTTCGAAATAATATTCACGGCTTAATAAGATTTTTAGAGCCTCTTCTGCTTGAGCGCGATCCATAATTGCGCGCAGGCCTTTTTCTTTCGCCGTGGCTACCGGAACCCAAATAGCAGGATCCTGGCGGGTGGAGCGAGAAAGTGTCGGATTTTGAATTTCAAGCTTATAAAATTTAATGGATTGGCTGCCCATTTGGCGCGTTTCGATACTTGTGATTCGGCAGCGTCCGAGCATTCCATAAATCACGGGGCTATCTGTTAAAAATTCACCCGTTCGCGCATCAAACTTCGTGACATGAGATATAGTGGTCGCTAGGTTTTGTGTTTCCATACGATGCCTCTTAAGCGCATTCCTCGCGCGATGGTGGTTGGGGTATCCAGCCACGAAGTCTCTTATAAAGTATCAGAACGGATAGAATGGAGCAACGCGTGATTAATGAAAGCTCTTGATTATTTGATAAAATGGGTGGACAACCTGACCACTATGGGACGTGGAAGAAAGAAAAAAACACAGAAAATGATCAACCGTAAACGTCAGGCCAAAAAGCGCATTCGCTTAAAGAAAAGACGTGAAACGGTTCGCAAATCTCGCGCAACCTAGCGCCAGAGGTTTGACAGCAGACTCGCATGAGTTAGGTCTATGCTTGAGTATTTTAAAGCTCAAACAATGATGCTGCGCATTTAATCCTTTTCTCGACCAAAAAAGTTGTTCCCAAAGCTGGAGTACTCTAAACTTATTTAGGTGGGGGATCGTATGCCCAAGACCTTGAATATTCAGGGTCTTGGCAATAAGTATTTTCAATTAATTCCCCAGACTAGCCGATGACTTTAGAGAAGACCTGACCCTCTATGGGTGAGGCGATATTTCTGAAAAGAGGCACATATGATCTTTCGTTGGGAATCAAAAGCAATCATCACGTTGACCTTGGTGTCCCTGTTGTCAGCGTTGAGCACCAGTTTTCCCAATCGCGGTTTCGCGAAGTCCGATGAAGATGATCCGGTGAAAGCGACCATCAAAGAAAAAGAAGATGAAATCAAACGCATTGGAAAAGAGATCACGCGCCTTCAGAATCCCGGTTATGCCAATCAGTGGGGAAACATCTGCGGAGATAATACCGTCGTAAATTCTTGTGAGGAAAAATGTAAGCGGTCGCAATGCCCAAACGAATATGGCGACATTACTGACGACATTATGCCCAATGCCTGCGTTTCAATTTACACTGCGCACCAAAGTGTTTCAGGTCAACTCACCGGTGTAAAAGAGTCTTGTAGTTTTCAGATTAGAAATTGCGGTGAAGTCAATCTTCTCAAATGTATCGCCAGAAAAAAAGTTGAACTTAAAGATCTAAAAGATGACCTCAAAGAGTACCGCGACGGAAACAAAGAGTCGCTCACCGCTAAAAAGAAAAATTATTCGAACTGTCCGCTTTGCGAGCTCTATGGCCGCGAACCGACGACCGGTGAAACGATCGTCATGGGTATCAATGCAGTAACTCCCGCACTCTTAGGCGGCCTTGGCGCATATATGTATGGCAAAGGAATGAACGGGTATTACGGCGGTTACAACAATTATCTGCAGAGCTGCACCACGTTTGGGATTCCCTGCCAGCCCCCACTTCCGTATGGAGGAATGGGTGGAGGCGGTTTTGGAATGGGTGGTGGTGGATTTGGCATGGGCGGTGGCGGATTTGGCTTGGGCATTGCGCCGGGTATGGGTTTCGGCATGGCGCCTGGAATGGGTGGCGGTTTCGGAATACTTACAGCTGCGGGCATGGCCCCAGGCATGGGTTTTGGAATGATGCCCTACGGAATGTCGCCCGTTGGAGTAGGCGTTGGAATAGGCGCGGGAATGATGCCCTATGGAATGGGCTACGGAATGGGCGCTGGCGCAGGAATGATGCCCTATGGAATGGGCTACGGAATGGGCGCTGGCGCAGGAATGATGCCCTACGGAATGGGCTACGGAATGGGCGCTGGCGCAGGAATGATGCCCTATGGAATGGGTTATGGAATGTCACCCGTGGGAATGGGCGTTGGAATAGCGCCAGTCGGGATGGGAATCGTGAGCGCCGTCGGCATGGCCCCCATTGGGATGGGTTACGGAATTGCACCGGTAGGAATGGGCATGGGTATATCTCCCTATGGAATGGGGTACGGTGCCGGCTACGGGATGGCCCCGAGTTACGGCGTCGGAATTTCGCCCTACGGCGGGATGATTGGAGGAGTTCCAATCGGTATGGGAATTTCTCCTGCGGGCGGGATGTACGGCGGATTCTCCCCTTACGGCGGAATGTCCCCCTATGGTGCTGGAATCGTGGGTGGAATAGTCGGCGGAATTAGCGGAGGATATGCCGGCGGATTCGGCGGGGGATTTAGTGGTGGCATGGCTCCTTATGGTTACGGATATCCCACTGCGCCCTATGGTGGCGGATTTAACGGCGGTTTTAACGGTGGTGGCGGCGGCGGATATTACAATGCGCTCATTCAAGCCTCGATGCAGGCACAGATCATCGCCCAGCAACGAGCCCAGCAGCAGCAAACCGACATGATGATTGCTCAGCAACAGATGTTTGAAGCCCAATCGCGACTTCAGCAAACAATGATGGGTGGCAATAGTGGTTATGGGGGCGGTGGATTTAGCATTTATGGTGGATTGGGTGGTGGCGGAGCTATCGGTCCGGTTGGTCCAGGTACCGGCGGGGGTTCTCGCTTCTAATTAGTTTGTTTAGCCGCGAAAGTTTGGGGCATCTCGTAATGACAGCCAAGGGATCAGTCCGCTTTTCGCGCAGAAAAACAGCCGTTCGTTTAATCATCTCACTTTGGATTGTATTTCATCTTTTCGCACTTGTCCTGGGACCCAATCCTCAGAATTATTGGGGAAAGACTTCTGGCGCCGTACTGGAACCCTACGCAAATTTTTTGGGTCTCGTTTCTACTTGGAGTTTCTTTGCTCCAGACCCGGGACCTCCACCCCACTATATTGAATACGAAGTATACGGAAAAAAGCAAAAAATCCTGGCCGAGGGCGAGTTTCCGGAGAGAAAAAATCCATACTTCTTTCAGGATCGTCAAAACCGTCGGGTAACCTCAGCCCGCTTTATGATTAATCAGTGGGAGCGCGCCGAGAAAATGCTCGTTCCCTATCTGTGCCGAAAGAGTGCCGGTGCGGTTCGGGTCAGGCTTTGGCAGGTTCTTCATCCGATTCCAACGCTTTGGGATGTCGAGCAGGGTAAAAAAATTCCAAATGACCCCAAAGATGCGGACCGGAGAGAGATCTCGAGTACTTTCTGTCCCGATGAAAATGAGGGGATTCAGAAATGATTCAAATCAAAAAAATCATCCAGGGCTACTGGCAGAGCTGGGAGAGGTTTTGGTTTGTGGCAGAAGGTAACGCTCAGATAGCAACATTTAGAAAAGTTTTCGCAGCTACCTTGTTTTTCTTTTATTGTATAAGGGCTATAGATATCAATTTTTTCTACGGTGAGTCCGGAATCGCGCCACTTGCGACTTTTAAGTATTTGGGAAAACTGAAGTATGCCTGGACTTTTCTCGAATATGTCACTGATCCGAACCTCATCATTCTGTTTCATACTCTATTTTTGATTTCACTCGCACTCATGGCGCTCGGAATCTTTACTCAACTTGCGGCAATCTTGGCATTCGTCCTTAATCTCGCGTTTATTCATCGCAACTACGGCGCCGGATATGGCGCGGATATGATAGCGACCTATTTTCTCTTTTATCTGGCATTTGCGGATCATCGGCCGGGGCGAAGTAGACACGACTGGCGGAGTGCTCTTGGCTCAATAGCCTTTCGTTTTAGTCAAATTCAACTCTGCGTTATTTATGCATACTCGGGATTCGACAAGCTCAAAGGGGGTGAATGGTGGCAAGGCCTGGCACTTTGGGATGTTGTCGCTAATTCGCAGATCGCACGTTTTAATATGGTCTGGGCGCACCAATTTCCGCTCACGATCGCAGGTATGACTTATATGACTCTGGCGTGGGAAATCTATTTTCCAGCGCTCGTCTGGGTGCCCAAGACTCGAAGATTTATGCTTTTGTTTGGTGTGCTATTTCACATTGGGATCGGGACTCTAATGGTTATTCCGTTCTTTGGTGCTCTCATGATCGCCACATATATCCTTTTTTTAACGCAGAGCGAGATTAAAATTATTGAAGAATTTCTAGGATCTTTTGTGAAGAGGATTGGAATTAAAAAAAATAAAATCTTTACCCTCAAGTAAGTTCCCTGCCCGCCGATGAGTATATTGTCTAGGCTAAGAGGACTTGGGTGGGTACTCGGTGCTTAGGCAACTTGACTGGGGACCGGTACTTTCTGCTGATTTCGCTGAGGAGGCGCAATCGGGTACAGCAACAGATCGTATCGGTCCTCGTCCTTTTTGTGCTATTCCTAAATTCATGGCGACTCTCAATCACATCGGAATTGCCGCATCGGATCTCCCCGGACTTAAAAAGCTATTTTCGCACTTAGGGTTGACCGTTCAAGGCGCCGAAAACGTGGCGGAACAGGGAGTAAAGACCCATTTTATTCCGCTCCCCAAAAGTAATACTCAACTTGAGTTACTAGAAGTGACGGACCCGGAAGGTGTCGTCGCTCAATTTATTAAAAAACGTGGACCTGGAATTCATCATTTGTCTTTTCAGGTGGATTCTGGAAGTTTGGACTGGCTTTGCGTTAATCTAAAAAAAGACGGCTATCGACTTGTTTACGATGCTCCTCGTAAGGGCGCACACGCGATGAGGATCAATTTTATCCATCCTGGGTCCGCGGGCGGTATTTTGATTGAACTTATGGAGTCGGCTGGTCCAAAATAAATAAAGATGAATCACCTTAGATTAACCCCAGTCGTGAAATGGCTATGCATAATCTGTTTCGCGGCCTTTATTATCCAGCAGACAGCAGATCAGTTTCTTGGAATGAATCTTTTAGGTTGGTTTGCCCTTGTACCCGCTTCGGTAGTGATCGACTTTAGATTTTGGCAGCTCTTTACCTACCCCTTTTTACACGGCGAAGTGATGCATCTGTTCTTAAATTTAATGATGCTTGCTTTTATCGGATCTGAACTCGAGGCGATTTGGGGAAAAAAATTATTTCTCAGTTTCTTTTTCTTTTGCTCAGTTAGCGGCGGCCTTTTTTATCTCCTGCTTCAGATCGTACTTTCGCGCCCCGAATCCCTTCATATGCCTATGGTTGGCGCCTCGGCAGCGATTTATGGGATGCTCATGGCTTACGGGATCTACTTTGGAGATCGGGCCATGCTTTTTATGATGATATTTCCAATGAAAGCTAAACATTTTGTTTGGATTTTAGGTGGAATCGAACTGATGTCGACCTTATTTTCGGGACGAAATGGCGCTGCGAGCATCGCACATCTGGGTGGAATGATTGCGGGTTTTGGCTTTCTCTGGGGCCGCACGATGATGATCTTGGCCAAAAAGAGGCACCAAGAAGGAGGTGGGTTTCTTCCAAAAAAGAAGAAGTCCTCTCATCTTAAACTCATTTCGGGTAAAGCCTCCAGCTCCGACGATGACGATAAACCGAAGCCCACAACCTGGCATTAGGCTCTGTCCGACGCATAAACAAGGCCCTGGTTGAAGTCAATTTTAACGAAGCCAAGAAGCGACGACGAAGTGCTAGCAGCGCTTAACACGAGGAGAAGCGACGATGGATTCGTTAAAATTCACTTCAATCCAAAGGACACGGGTCATTTTAGCCATTTCCTTCGTTGCTCGTCGTTGTGTTAGCTAGGCTAGCACTGCCTCCTCGCTCCTCGGAACTGGTTAAAATGACCGCGTGCCAGGGCTTGTTTATGCGTCGGACAGAGCCTTGTTGACACAATGCCCTCTCCCGTTTTATGACAGTGCACTATGACTCTTTTGCACGATTCTGTTGATTCTAAGAAATTTGATGTTCGCATGGTCGAAAGAAACTTAACTCGCGGTGTGGTCACTGCGGACGACTTTGAAAAGTCGCTTAAGAAGCTTCCCGACGATGAGGATAACGCTGATTGGACAAGCCTAGACGAGCTGACCGATGAAGACGAAGACGACGAAGATGAAGTCTTGGGCACAGAAGGAAACGGCCACGCGCCAACCTCCGCTTAATTCGCGGCTCACTTTAAATGCGTCAGTGGGCGCAGGGGGCTGTTCTTGAACACAAGCGAATCTGTCACCATCATTGGAACGGGTCCTGCGGGTCTTACCGCAGCGATATATTCTGCTCGTGCAAATCTAAAACCACTCGTTATCGAAGGTGACCAGCCCGGCGGTCAGCTCACGATTACAAGTGATGTCGAAAACTATCCTGGTTTCGCAGAAGCTGTTATGGGTCCAGAGCTCATGGTTGCTTTTCGTAAACAGGCTGAACGATTTGGAACCCGCTTTCTTTCGGGAATGGTTACGAAGGTAGATTTTAGCACGCGACCGTTTAGGCTCGAATTGAGAGATGGAAAAAAAATCGAATCAAAAACGGTGATTCTAGCTACCGGCGCGTCGGCGAAGTGGATTGGGATTCCTTCAGAAAAAAAATACATGGGAAAAGGCGTTTCTGCCTGCGCAACTTGCGATGGCTTCTTTTTTAAGAATCAAGACATTGCAGTTGTGGGCGGGGGTGATACCGCGATGGAAGAAGCGACCTTTCTCACGCGCTTTGCAAAATCGGTGACTATCATTCATCGGCGCGAGGAGTTACGCGCGAGCAAAATTATGCAGGAAAAAGCGAAAAAAAACCCAAAAATTCGCTTTGTCTGGAACTCAGCAGTCGAAGAAGTATTAGGTGATGAAGTCGTCACGGGTCTTAAGCTAAAAAATTTAGTGACCGGTAAAACTTCAGAGCTTGCGGTTACAGGTTTGTTTATT
>CAYJBA010000060.1:7607-8496 GCA_964367865.1 uncultured Bacteriovoracaceae bacterium
TATTGCGATTGGGCATGAACCCAACTCCGCGGCTTTTAAGAGTCAACTGAAGCATGATGCAAACGGTTATTTAAGAGTAGAGGCGGGTACGACCAACACTAATATTCCGGGCGTTTTTGTCGCGGGAGATTTAGCAGACCCTATTTATCGCCAGGCTGTAACAGCAGCGGGAACCGGATGCATGGCTGCAATCGATGCGGAGCGATTTTTGGAGCATGAGGAATAAAGATCATGTCTGAACTTTCAGATCATTCAGAACAAGTTCGCATACGCTTCGAAAAATTAGGTCGCATTCGAGAGCGAAAAGAAAATCCTTATCGCAATGATCTCGTGCCTGACTCTGTCGCAAGTCACTTACACGCTCAATATGATTCAAAATCCAAAGAAGAGCTAGAGCCCCAAAATGTCAAGGTTTCAGTCGCAGGACGGGTCATGGCAATTCGTGATTTTGGCAAAGCTTCATTTGTACGGGTAAAAGACCGCACGGGGATTATTCAACTCTTTGTTCAAAAAGATCGATTAGGCGAGCAGGGATATGCTCGGTACAAAGAGCTTGATTTTGGGGACATCATTTTTGCAGAAGGGCCGCTTTTTAAAACTAAAACTAATGAGCTTTCTGTTCACTGCGACCGCCTAGAGCTCATGACAAAATCCTTGAGGCCGCTCCCAGAAAAATACCACGGGATTGCCGACGTCGAGATTAAGTACCGCCAAAGGTATTTGGATCTGATCATGGATGACAAAACACGTGAGACCTTTCGAATTCGTTCAAAGCTGATTGAAGAAATCCGAAAATTTTTCGTCGAGCATGATTTTTTGGAGGTCGAGACCCCCATGATGCACTCGATTGCAGGTGGTGCAAATGCACGTCCCTTTGTCACTCATCATA
>CAYJBA010000060.1:8506-10333 GCA_964367865.1 uncultured Bacteriovoracaceae bacterium
ATAACACTTTAGACATGCAGCTATTTTTGAGAATCGCTCCTGAACTTTATTTAAAGAGACTCGTGGTGGGTGGGATTGAGCGCGTTTTTGAGATTAATCGAAATTTTCGTAATGAGGGAATTTCGATCAAGCATAATCCTGAGTTTACTATGCTTGAGTTTTATCAGGCGTACGCTACCTACGAAGACCTCATGAGCTTTACTGAGTCGCTCTTTAAGAGATTGGCCGAAAAAGTTTTGGGCCAATCTGCAATTTCCTATCAAGGGACGTCAATAGATTTGGGCGCCCCCTTTCAGCGGATTGGCGTCGAGGACGCGATTGTAAAATATACGGACTTTAAAGATCGCGCGAAGCTTCGGGATCGAAGCGCTCTTTTGGCCTATGGCAAAAAGAAAAATCTTTCGATGGACCCCAAGGATTCTACAGGCGGCCTCATGATGAAGCTTTTTGACGAGGAGGTTGAAAAGCACCTGATTCAGCCGACCTTCGTTACTCATTATCCCCTAGATGTTTCGCCGCTTTCGCGAAAAAACGAGAAAGACCCTTTTTTGGTCGATCGGTTTGAGCTCTACATTTATGCCCGCGAGGTGGCGAACGCGTTTTCTGAGCTAAACGACCCAGTAGATCAAAAGGAGAGATTTCAGACGCAAGTCGACGCCAAAAATGCGGGAGACGAAGAGGCCTGCGACATGGACGAAGACTATGTTCTTGCACTGGAGTACGGAATGCCGCCCGCTGCGGGTCAAGGAATTGGAATCGATCGATTAGCGATGTTATTCACCGATTCTCCAAGTATTAGAGACGTGATACTGTTTCCGCAGATGCGACCCATCAAGGACGGTTTGGCTACCGGAGAATCCGAAAAACCGCCGAATAACCATGGCTAAGAAAATTTCGGCCGTACCCCTCCTGGCGCGGCGTTTCTTGCTTTCTAAGGCTTCTGACAAATTTATTTCTCTGATCACCTGGGTTTCGGTCATCGGTGTAGCTCTGGGTGTCTTGGCCCTGACCGTCGTCACAGGTGCGGTAAACGGATTTGAAAGGGAGCTGAGCCGAGTGATCACCGGAATGAACGGTGAGATTATTTTTTACTCGCGCGGCGAACCCATGGAAGAACCAGAACTAATCCGTGCAAGAATTCAAAAGGTCGTTCCCGAGCTTCTTTCTATTACCCCAACTTTTGTTACTGAGGTTATGGCTTCGGGAGAGGGCGGAGTGGCAGGTGCCGTGATTGAGGGGATCGACCCCGATACGGTCGGTACAGTTACCTCATTGCCACAACGGGTGATTGAAGGCCATTTGGCGGGGAGCGAAGGAGAGCTGACTCTGGGTTCGGCTTTGGCCGAGAAATTGGGTGCGAAGATTGGGTCCGAAGTTCGAGTGATCATTCCTTTTGGTGAGAGCGCCAAAAAAGAGGGGGGAGATGCGCCGCTCGTATTAAAATCCACCGTGGTTGGGATCGTACGTATGGGAATGTATGATTATGATTCTAAATTTATTTTTTTGGCTCTTCCTGTTGTTCAAAAATTTTTAAAACAAGAGGGAAAGATCACATCGTTTAAAATAAGACTCAAGCCAGGATCCAACGCGCAGGCGGTTTCTGAGCGCCTAGGGGATAACTTTGGATTTCCGTTTCGAGCAAAGTACTGGGCGCAGCTTAATAAAAACCTTTTTTACGCGGTAAAATTAGAAAAAATCGTCATTCTCATCATATTAACGTGCATTGTTTTAGTTGCCGCCTTTAATGTCGTGAGCACACTCATGATGATGATTCATGATAAAACCAAAGAAATTGCAATTCTTAAAGCTATGGGCTTTAGACAGAGC
>CAYJBA010000061.1:0-1002 GCA_964367865.1 uncultured Bacteriovoracaceae bacterium
TCTTTTCTGCAAAACTCTCAAACGTAGTTGGGATAAGCTACGGGGATGCGACTTAGCTGAAAGCCAGGGCATTAACGTGGCCAAGCAAGGGGTCATCATCAAGCGCGACTCGCAGGGCTACATCTAAGAGGTCATCGCACCTCTTCAAAATCTCTCGGCCCAGCAAATATCGGGAATCGATCTTTCAAGCGCTATTCGATTAGGCAAGTTTAAGCTCGCAGCCGAAAATTCCCTCATGTTTCATTTTCTCGAAGAAGGATTTCCGGGAACTGGAATGCGAAACAAACTCGATGAAAGCGGTCGCCCTCGCTGGAGGCAAACCACCTCGCTTAGCTTCAGTCCAACAGAGCGTCAGGATTTGACTTTGACGGCGTTGACGACGGCGGGACAGAAAAAAGCGGTTGAAGAGCAAGGTCGAATTCCAAACTACACCCAGCTGGACCTTTCGTATGGCTATCAGTTTAAGAAAATCGGAACGTTAAGCCTAGGTGTAAAAAATCTGCTAGGGACAACGCCACCTCTAGACGATAGCAATCCAGGCTCACAACTCAATACTTCGCTCTATGACCAGATAGGTCGGCAATTTGTAGCGCGGTATTCAAAAATGTTTTAGGACGCGGAGGGTCCGTTAAATGGAAGCTGCATTACAGGGTACAGAAAACTGGATCTCTCCAAGGACGACTTCTGGGTCTTTACTCACGTCACTTGCTGTACACGGAGTGATGGTCCTAGTCACGATTGCTCTCATGCATTCCAGTCTGTTTCGCAAGGAGCGCGTTTATGAGGATGCCTCGCTTGACTATGAGGTCCTCAATGAAGCGCCTTCAACCGCCAAGGAACATAAGCCGGTCGCGCGCGCGCGTTCCGTAGAATCGCAAAATCAAGATCAATTAAAAGAAAAAGTGAATTCAGAGGAGCTTCAAGACGCAAAAAGCAATATCGCTGGGACGGAGATTGCTGCAAAGACGCAAGCGGTTCCATTGGCGCAGGGTGATGGCAGCG
>CAYJBA010000061.1:1012-10286 GCA_964367865.1 uncultured Bacteriovoracaceae bacterium
CTCAGGCTACGAGGGTTGGATCTTGATGAAGATTGACATTACAGAGCATGGGGATGTCGAAAACGTGCGAGTTGTCGGAGGAGAAATGCGAAATTTATTTCAAGACGAAGCAAGACGCGCGATCACGAAATGGAAATACCGCCCCTTTTTAGATGGAAAAGGCAATCCCGTTCGCAAAGCTGACCATGAGGTTCGAGTCGACTTTAAACTACAGGACGCGTAGGTCCTATTTTTCAAAAAGGAGAGTGCCCAATGGAAACTTTATTTAGAATTGCAGAAGCGTCAGCCAACGGAATCTTGATGTTCATGTTAGTTCTAAGTGTCGTCAGCGTTTCAATTATGATTGAGCGATTTTTTTCTCTGAAACGAATCAGCTCGACAGGAGCGGGGTTTACAGACGGGCTTAGAAAATTAATTGAAACTCAAGATCTCAGTCGGATCGAAACTTTGTCACAGGGGGATCAATCAATCGAGGGTCGGGCGCTTGGACACGGATTGGGTTTTGTCAAAAAGCATGGAGCGGAGGGTTTGGATGAGCTTATGAATTCCTTTAAAGCCATCGAGCGTCCTACGCTTGAAAAAAACCTGAGCTTGCTCGGTACTATCGCCTCTAATGCCCCCTACATAGGACTGCTGGGTACAGTCATGGGAATCATGAAAGCATTTAACGATCTAGCCGTGGCCCCCGGGCAAGGAAACGAAGTTGTTATGGCAGGAATCGGTCATGCTCTTGTTTCGACGGCAGTAGGTCTTGCAGTGGCGATACCGGCCGTGAGTGCATTTAATTTTTTTAATCGTAGGGTAGGACTGATCTTAGGAAATATCGACGCGGCTCGTGATCTTTGCCTTGCCTACACTAAGAGTAAAAGGAGCTAATCATGGGTGCACAAGTCGGATCCAATCAAAGTGGATCTCAAATTGCGGAGATCAATGTGATTCCACTCGTAGATATTGTGTTGGTGGTATTGATTATCTTTATGGTTGCAGCGCCTTTGGTCATGCAACCTAAGATTGATATTCAACTCCCCAAATCCACTACTGCGAAAGATGAAAAAGACAAAGTTCCGATGCGAGTGGTGCTCGGAAAAAAGGGTGAAGTTTTTCTCAATTATAAGGCCATCACTCCCGAAGGTTTGACCTAAGAAACAAAAAAGAGAGTGGAAAAGCAGCCAACTACCGCGGCGCTGCTGGTTGCCGATAAGGATGCGACGCTCGACATGGTTACGGGTTTAGTTGATGCAATTAAGTTAGGTGGAGTACAAAAGGTCGCGTTTAGTATTCAGCGAAAGAGGTGAGGAGAAAAAAAAGTACCTCCCAAGGTGGAAGGCACTTTTCAAAGATCTAAATTTGCGTAGATTATTCTTCGCCGTACTCGTCAGCAAGTACCATGAGTAATTTCTTCAAATCTTGCGCGATGGTTTTCATAAATGCGTCTTTTGGATACATTATGTTTGAAATCGCACAGTTCGAAAAACTCAATACTGAATGTAATTCGCCCGTAAAGTAGTTTCCTTGCTTAGCAGAAACGCTTAATAAGGGCTGATACCGGGGGGGAACCATTTTACAGATCATGGTTCTATGGTCGTTCTTAATTTCAGCATTGGATAAGAGAGATGCCATTTCGAAGATCTGTGCACGTGTTTTGTTCGAAACATTTTTCTTGATCGCCACTCGGCTGTGGCGGGGAGAAATGATCAATTCACCGTAGTTGTCCGCTTCGATTGAGGCGACGTCTTCATTGACGTTGGTCAATGTTGCAATCGTTTCGCGTGGAGCCAGAGAGGTTGCAAAGGCCGAAGTTGAAAGGATAAAGGCTAAGCTAATGATAAATTTTTTCATATACTACTCCGTTAAGATTAAAGGTTAATCGCCATCTGTTTATTCAAACGGATGAATCGAATGACGCAGGTTATAGGCAAAAATGAGAAAAGAGTAAAATTATATTACACGATGCGCCTTCATTAGTTTTTCTTATGGCAATATCGCGTCCGCTTCGATTTCCACGAGCATTTCGGGGTCGATTAGGGCCTTAACCTCAACCATTGTTGTGGCGGGGGGATGATCTGCAAAAAATTCGCCGTGAGCACGACCAAATTCTTGCCACTTAGAGATATCGGTTACGAAAATGCGGGTACGGATAATGTCTTTTCGGGCCCCGCCCAAGGGTGTAATCGCCTTTTCGATGATTTCAAGGCAGCGTTTTGCCTGCCCGTAGGGGTTTTCTGCGGCAAAGATTTTGCCGTCATCCGTAACGGAGGTTGTTCCGGTCACCGCGATGGAATTGCCCATGCGGATCGCCCGGCAGTAGCCTACTTTTTGTTCCCAGGGGGCATTTGAAAAAGTACGCTGAGTAAAGGATTTCAATTTAGGTCCAGTCGAATGGATTGCTTTCGCAAATACGATCATATGACCGTCCGGATCAAGACTATATCCAGCTAAATCACCCCAGTTTCGTTTGTCGACGGGACTCAGTTCATTTGCTCCGTTTTCTATTGCACGCTTCTGAAAAAGCGCTGGATCATCTACGTGTATGTAGATCTCAGCGCGAGGAATGCCCCACCCCAGTGTGGGATTAGGGAGCTTTTCACCCAGGAGCTTTTTGATGCCGCTTTCAGGCATAAGCCCCAGTTTGCATCCATCATTGAGTTTAAATTCGGTCATTCCCGAAACGTTTAAGCAAGGTGCAAAGCCCAACACGGCTGAATAGAACTGCGTGCTTCTTGCCTGGTCTGATACGTAAAGAATTAAATGCGTTTTCATTTTTCTACCCGCCAGTTCGGATTCGTCAAGCTATTTAAAACGTGATCCCGCCACCGACCACCGATAAAAAGATAATCTTTAGCAAGTCCCTCAGTCACAAAGCCCAAGCGTTTTAAAATTCCAGCACTTCGCTTATTTTCTGGTAAGTGGTTGGCCATAATTCGGTGAAAATTAAGATCTTGAAACGCGAAACGTATGACCGCTTCAAGACTTTCTCTCATAAGCCCAGTTCCTTCGCGTTTACTATCAAGCGAATAACCTAAATAAAAAGCTTGAAATGGACCACGGCACATTTGCGAAAGGGTGATGCTTCCAACAATCTCTTGGGTTTCTGATTCGAAGATAAAAAGACTGAGAGCCTGTTCGGAGGACCATGCCTTAAGTCTATGTGCAATCCGTTCAATCCAGAAGGGCTCGGTATAAAAGCCATCGGGCATATGCGGATCCGTCGGGGCGAAATGAGCTGCGTTTTCAGTGTAAAAGCGGAGGATTGCTGAAATATCATTTTTGGTCGCCATGCGAAGGGTAGCGCGAGAAGTGTGGAGAAGGGGCGTGTCCCTGGATAGCATAGCCCTATATAGCATTGCATTGATTCGAATGTCTATGGGTGGTAAACTTCAAGAGTTCGATACCTAATTGGGAATAAACAAATATGAATATTCCAAATATACCAGTGATTTTATTTGTTTTTCAAATCTCAAATATGAGTTCAGCAACTCAAGCTTCTGAAATTCGGCAAATCTCTACGGGGCGCACACATACTTGTGTTCTTACGAACAATACCGCTCATTGCTTCGGGTCAAATGATTACTACGAAGGAACTCCAGTTTCTGGCTTTAAGAATCCGACACAAATCGTTTCGGGAGTCAGACATAATTGTGTTTTAGACAATGATGGTGTCTGGTGTTGGGGAGCAGATCCGGGCGGGAATGGCGTACCAGCTGATTTGCGAAACGTCACTCATTTGTCAGCAGGTAATGATGTCTCATGCGCAGTGGATGAAGGAAAAATGAAATGCTGGGGCGATACTCGTCATCCGGCCTTTTCTGAAAGGGGAGGGCAGCTCAAAAACATTTCGCAGATCGCCATAGGAGAATATCACGTTTGCGTCTTAGTTGAGGGGCGTGTGGAGTGTTGGGGTGAAAATTTTTGGAATCAACTCGACGTACCCGCCGGACTCAAAGGCATTGTGCAGATCTCTGCGGCATCCGCGCACACTTGCGCATTGAACGCCCAAGGGATTCACTGCTGGGGACTCAACGACGATGGACAGATTCAGGTTCCTAAAAATTTAAAAAATCCCAAGCAGGTAGTCGCCGGCTGGTACCATACTTGCGCTCTCGATGATTCGGGAGTTGTGTGCTGGGGTGTTCAAAATGATTACGATTTTGGCCAAATACAAGTTCCTCCGGGGTTAAAAAATGTTCGGTCGATTTCAGCAGGGGGCGGGCATAGCTGTGCAATCGACGATCAGGGGGTAAAATGTTGGGGAAGTAATGAGGATGGGCAGCTCGAACCGCTTATTCCTAATCCCCACCTTTGAATACTACATCAACGAGCGAACAGCCTTTTCAAGCTCGGCTGCGGCAGCCTCTAATTGCTCAAGTGTAAAGCCACAGGATTTAGCTGCCGCCACATTGCCCGTCGGACCGCACGTCACGAGGTGCCTTGCGTAGGTCTGTCCTTCTTTAGAAAGACTACTGAGCATTTTTTGTGCATCAATCCGAGATTCAGGTCGTCTAAAAAACTTTTCTAATATTTCTAAAAGTGCGATGCCACGCAGTTCGCCCGGCTCCGCTTCTCTTGGTTTCTTTTTTACCATAGAAAGGGACCTTACTCGCCTATATAGGCTATCTCGCCGTGCAGAGCTTCGTCTAAACCCTTTCTTTCTTCATCTTTTGTAGTTCTTACTGGCATAAACTTATCAATGAGGACAAGGGCCAGATAAGAAAAAATAAAAGCGTAAGCCGCAAAGCCGAGCACAGCCCCCGCTTCTTTCATAAAAAATCCCGAGTCTCCGTAAAAGAGACCATTTGCTCCAGCGGGGTTGACGCTTTTCGTGGCAAAAAGACCTAGGAGTAATACCCCAAGAACTCCACCCACTCCGTGCACGCCCCAAACATCGAGCGCATCGTCCCAGCCGCGGCGGTTTTTAAGATTCACCGCAAGGTAGCAAACCCCCCCTGCAAGAACTCCGATCAGGGCTGCCACAGGAATCGTAACGTATCCCGCTGCCGGTGTAATTGTTGCTAGGCCAGCGATGGAGCCAGTGAGAAGACCTAGAAGTTTCGCTTTTTTCTCAAAAAGCCAAGACAACCCTAGCCAGGTCATCGCTGCAAAAGAGGCAGCGGTATCCGTGTTCATGAATGCAAGCGACGTCACGCCGTCCACTTTAAGTTCGCTTCCGGCGTTAAATCCGTACCAACCAAACCAGAGCAAGCCGGTTCCTAAGGCGACGAGCGGAATACTGTGAGGCCCACTTTCAGCGACTTTTCTTTTTCCGACAAAAAAGACAGAAGCTAGAGCAGCCATTCCGGCAGTGGCGTGAACGACGATGCCGCCAGCAAAATCAAGTACCCCCCAATTTTGAAGCGCGCCTCCGCCCCAAATCATATGAACCGCCGGAAAATAGACAAAAAAGAGCCAAGCGGTCAGAAAAACGAAATAGGCGCCAAAGCGGATGCGATTGGTAAACGCTCCAGTTATGAGAGCGGGAGTGATAATGGCAAACATCATTTGGTAGGCGATAAAGACAATCAGTGGAATATTGTTGCCCGGTAGTACATCGTTTGGACCTACTCCCATTAAAAAAGCTTTATCGAGATTTCCGAAAACAGGCCCATTGCCAGAGAAGCAAAGAGAATAACCGGCTACAAACCAAAGGACAGAGGTCCAGCCCATGGAGACAAAACTTTGGAGCATAATGGCCAGAACGTTTTTGCGCCCGACGAGCCCTCCGTAAAAAAAGGCGAGTCCAGGAGTCATCAGCATGACTAAACTTGTTGCGACCAACATAAAACCGGTATTGCCTGTATCAAAATTCATATTTTCACCTTTTAGGATTTAGAGTTTGATCTCATCGTCCCATGGCTTGGATATTATTGAAATTGATTTTTAATTAAACGGAAACAGTCGAGTTGACTCGAGTTTACATTTTAATCTGCTCGGGGTGCCAACCATGGCGTTCATTGACCATTGTTTTGCACCAGGAATACAAAGCATCGTATAAAATCATACCGACCTTTAGCATTTCATGGTCGTTGGGAATATTATGCGAAAGTCCCAGGGTAATTGCCAAAAGGCCAGGAGCCTCGCGCGCCTCATCTAGCGTGTCCGTATCTGCGGCACGAACAATCAGGGCCAGGTGATCTAAGGCCGGGTCGTTGAGGTTATATTTTTTGATAAAGGCATCAAAGCTGCAATGTGGACCTTCATGGGTCAACTCCACCTGAGGTACATCATAGGGGATTGCGTCCTTTTCTTTCGCCACGCGAAGTACCTCTTGAGAAGGCACATAGAGAAATTCTGCATCCTGATCTACAAAGGTTTTAATGAGCCACGGACAGGCAATGCGATCAATTTTTGGTCTTTCTCTTGTAATCCACTTCATTTAATTCCTCGGCAAAGCGTTTTTCCTGTGAGCAAGTTCACGCTAACCGTAACTACTGTGTCGTCTGCAGTCAAGATGGATACATCTGCCAAAGCTCTGTGATCTCGAACTGTCGGATTTTTAACCGAATAGGCCATTCCATCTTGTGTTTTAAGGGCTAATTGGATGACTTGCGTCAGCGAATACCGCGAAAGTTGCATCAGAGTCAAATGAGTGCTGGCTCTCTTTAAATGTGCGGAATCTGCAAAAACTTCGGACTTTCCTTGAATGGGGAGTGCGGTCGCTGGCCCTGCGATTTCAGAAAGGTCCGCATCTTCTGCCGGAGCTTCGAGCCCCTGGGGTGTCGTGTAGACTGAAAACACGAGGTCATTTCCGTCCATTTCAAACTTCGCTGAGGTAGCTGGCCCGCTCGTCTTTTGCGCATAGCCAATCGCATCGCTTAGGCTAAACCGGGCCTCTCGTAATTTTTGAAGTAGTCTGGGGTCTTCAGAGGCAAAAGCGCTGATGGAAATCAAAAAACAGAAAAGGGTAGAAAGGGTGCCGGTTTTCATAAGTTCTCCTTGAGTTAAATAAGCCACGGAGAGTTTTGTAGTAGAATTTAAATGATAATAAAATAGATAAGTTATAATATTTAATATAATAAATGTTATATGAAATTTCCGGCGCCCGACCTACTCCAAGTCCTCATCGCGTTTCAAGAATCTAAAAACCTAGTTCAAGCAGCACAAAAACTTAAAATATCACAACCCGCGGTGACTCAAAGACTCCAACGCTTACAAGAACAGGTAGCACAGCCCCTTTACGCCTACGAAGGGCGAAAAAAGGTTCTGACTCAATACGGCAAAGCGCTTTACGATATGACTTTGCAAAATTTTAATCAACTTGGGACGGATTTCGAAAGCCTAAATCGGCGTTACGCGGCCCCCGAGCAACTTGTATTGAGGGTTGGCGGGCAGAAGGAGTTAGTGAGTTTATTTTCGGAGGTGATTCGATTTCCAGGCCAAATGGATTGTCGTAAGTTATCTGAAACACAAGCTGTAACGGCACTTAAATCTGAGTCCATTGATGTCGCACTCAGCGCTTCGATCTTCGACTCCGCTGAGTGGATGTCGCGTAAATTTTTAGAGTGCTCGAGTCACCTCATTTTTCATCGTAAAATTTTTCCAAACCTAAACGGCTTTCGTGATTTTCAAGAAGAGCCGAATCTCCTGATTCAGGCTCCCTGTGCCCGTCATCGGATCGAAACTGATTATATGGAAAGATTTTGCAGAGGAGTTAAGATTAATCCTGACGGACTAAATGATCGAGCACTCTTTGAGGACTGGCATTCGATCTTGGGTTTTGTCGAAAGTCGAAACGGGTACGCGGTTGTCCCTGGATTTATTCAATCCCAAAGCAAGGACATCGTAAGTTTTGATATCCCCCATGCGATTATTCCGAGGTCAAGTTACTATGCTTCTTTTCAGAGAAAGTTAAAAAAGATTGAATCGTTTAAGCAGGTGTTGAATTTTGCGATGAGCAGTTCGTGAGGGGGGAATACAGGGGGTGTTTGATTGACTACAGAGTTCATCGTTTCTCCTCAGTCACCATCGCGTAAAGTTTCCCGTCAAATATCTTGTCGTCTTTTTTGTAATGGCTTCGCATTACTCCTTCGAGCGAGTATCCAGCCTTCTCCAACACCCGGGCTGACCCTTTGTTGAAGAGGAATACGTTTGCGGTGATCCTGGAGAGACCAAACTCTTTGAAGCCGAACTCGGTAACTTTTTTCACGGCCTCGGTCATGATGCCCTGGCCCCAAAAGGGTTTAGCGAGCCAGTATCCAATCTCGGCCTTGTGGGACTTGGCGAGTTGAAAGTCATGAAAGCCGATTCCGCCGACGAGATAGCCATCGGTGCGACGAATGGCCCAAATCACGGAACGTCCTTGCTTTATCGTAGTATCGGCTACGTTGTTGATCCACCAGTCCGCATCAGCTTCAGTGTAGGGAAAGGGGATCGCGAGTGTTTGGTCGTAGATCTGCTTTTCCTTCAGGTGCTCGATATAAGCGGGTTTATCGACAGGCGTGATGTTCGAGATGAAGTAGGAATCGTTGATGTCGAGCCTAAAGGAAGGTGTACCTGTCGGCGCTCTTTCGTAGGAGACGCGATCATTTTCGGATTTGGGTGTGATGACTAAGAAGCGTGCTTCGGATAACGTCGTGTTTTCGACAAAGTGAAGGTCGTTGGCGCTCGGCTTAAAGCCGATGAAGTCGCCGACAGACAAGGCTATAGATTTTTCGCCGATGTGCGCCGTCGGATTCCCTTGGAGCACAAAGATCATCTCTTCTTGGTGTGAATGCCGATGAGGAGAAGAAGCGCGTTTTCCAGGAGCCAAAATCTCGTGATGGACAAAGATGTCCTTAAATCTTAGAAGGTCCGTAAGAACGGCGGAGCGAGAAAAGGATTCGCCGCTTTTTGCAGAAAGTAGCTCTTCGTGAGGTACTTCAGTGATTTTTCCAGTTTTCTCCATTTTCAAAAAATCCTGTAATTTCTATTTAACTTTTTACCCTTTGGGCGTCCATTTCAAAAACCAGAAAAAAAATCATGGGAACCAGCCCAGTTGCGGAAATCTAAGAGGTTAAAATGTGGTAGTGGGTGGAGAATTTGGCCACTTATTTTCGTCGCGTCGTTTCACTTCCGGCTCCTCAAATGCTTTGAGCGTCGCACGAAAATCCCACCCTGGGGATTTTCCCGCTTGCTCCACCTCGGCAGCCTCGCTTCAAATCCTCCCCAACTACCAACCCCTAAAACAAGAAAAACCGGACTCTGACGAGCCGGTTTTTCTTGTTTTAAAATTGGTAGCGGGGGGAGGATTTGAACCTCCGACCTTTGGGTTATGAGCCCAACGAGCTACCAGACTGCTCCA
>CAYJBA010000062.1:0-10264 GCA_964367865.1 uncultured Bacteriovoracaceae bacterium
CCCTGATAACTATTTTAAAAGAGAGGGAATTCTGCTGTCAATTGAACTTCTTAGATTGGGCAAAATTCTGGAGCGACGGTTTGAAGTAAGGAAGGATGTAAAACGCGGTTCGAAGCTAGAATTTCCGGAGAGTCGACTGAAAACGAATTTCCCTTAAAATCCGTGACCTTTCCACCTGCTTCTTGAACCAAAAGCCCACCTGCAGCAATGTCCCAAGGGGAGAGTCGTCGCTCCCAAAAACCGTCAAAAACTCCACGGGCGGTATATGCTAAATCTAGAGCGGCACTTCCGGGACGACGAATCGCTCGAGCGACTCCGCTTAATCGTTCAAAGGCCTCCATCTCGCGATGCAGCCATTCGTCTTTACGGTATGTAAATCCAGTCGTTAAAAGCGAATTAGAAAGGCCAGAGGTTTTTGAAACTCGAATTTTTTTATTATTGAGGGTGGCACCTTTTCCGCGAGTGGCTACGTAAACATCTTCTAAAATAGGGTGAACAATTACGCCTACGACAACTTCTCCCATCCACTCTGCAGCGAGCGATACGCAAAACATAGGAAACCCGTGAACATAGTTTGTAGTGCCATCCAGCGGGTCCAAGATCCAACGGCCCGGGCATCTGATTTCTGTGCCCGAATGCTCTCCTGATTCTTCAGTGAGAATTCCAAAATCGGGAAACCGCTTTTTTAAAACCTTAAGCGCTGCATTTTCAGATGCAAAATCTACTTGTGTGACCAGCCCCGCGCCTTTTTTTTTGCTCACTGTGAGTTTTTTTCCGAAATTTTTGGTGAGGACCTCGCCCGCGGCTACAGCAGCCTCGATCGCCGCCTTACGAACCCGCTCAAGGTCGAGGCCGTTTCTCACGAAAAGTCCCTGCGAACTGATTCTGAAAAGGCTTTCAAAAGTTTTCGTGTCAGCGGCCCGGGCTTTCCCTCTGCAATCACTCGATTGTCTACGCGGGTAACAGGAAATACCTCTTTAATGGTACTTGTTAGAAAAACCTCGTCCGCAGCGTAAAGATGCTCTGGAGCGAATCGCACTTCGCGGACTTCAATTCCGAGTTCGCGAGCCAATCGAATGGTATCCCTCCGCGTAATTCCATCCAAAATACCGATATCAAGGGGAGGGGTCGCGACGATTCCCCTTCGTGCATAAAAAAGATTAAAAGTCGTGCCTTCGGTTAAATGTCTTTCGTCATTACAAAGAACAGCATCATCAAATCCTTCGGCAGCCGCATCCAGAAAAGCCAGGAGGCTATTGAGATAATTTCCTGATTTCATCGCTGGGTCTAGCGCCCGACGCGGATTTCTTAAGCGAGATGAAATCTGCAGCGCATGGCCTTTTTCAAACTGAGCAGGAGTGGGAGGATCGAGGGGTTGAATAATAATGGTGTAGAGCGTTTTCGTCTCCAGGCAATTGAGTCCGAACCCGATTTTACCTTTTCCTCGGCTAATAATGATCCTTGCATAGGCTTCGGTGCCCTCGGGTACCCTTTGTTTAAAAACTTCGTAGGTTTTTTGCATTTCTTTAACGTAAAGGTCAGGCGACTGAGCAAGTACCATGCGGCAGAGTTGGGCGGATTTCGTTAACCTGCTCATATGTTCGTCCATTCGGTAAAATCTGCCCGAATAAGTCCGCATCACCTCATAAAGACTGTCACCGTAAAGGTAACTGCGGTCAAAGGTCGAAACTGTAGCCTCATTGGCCTCCAGGACCATCCCATTTACATTCACAATTACATTTTGCATCTCTATTTAGTTATAGAGCGAACTGCGCCTCCCTGCTAGACTGAAATGAACGCTAACTAAAATGACCGATTTTCATGTTCGACAATAACGAGTCCTTATTACCCAACGTAAAAGACTTACCGGTTCTCGTCGTCGGAACCGAGACGGATTCGCTTGACGAATTGGAACGCCTGCTCACGACATTGGGTGTAAAACCAGTGGGTCGAATCGAAGCGGTGATAAAAAAAATCCACCCCGGAACCTACATTGGCAAGGGAAAAATCGACCAGATTAAACTTCTCATGGAAGAAAAAGGCGCTGGCGCCGTGATCATGGATATGGAGTTATCTCCCAACCAGCTCAGAAATTTAGAAACTGAAATTACAAAGCCAATCCTAGATCGCCCAGGCGTGATTATCGAAATATTTTCTAGGCACGCGAGAACGAAAGAGTCAAAGACACAAGTCGCTCTCGCGCGACTCCAGTATTTGCTCCCTAGGCTTGCGCATTTTTGGTCACACTTTGAGCGGCAACGAGGCGGCGGAACTGGGCAGCGCGGGATGGGTGAAAAGCAGATCGAAGTGGATCGTCGCCTGGTTAAAGACCGGATTTCAGTTCTTAAGAGTCGACTGACCTCTATTGAAAAAGAGCGCAATGTTCAGAGATCGGGTCGTAAAGACGTGCTTAAGGTTGCGCTGGTAGGCTATACCAATGCTGGAAAATCGACTCTCCTCAATGCGATGACAAAAAGCCATGTATTGGCCGAGGACAAACTTTTTGCCACGCTAGACGCAAGCGTGCGGACACTGGATCCTCACTGTCATCCGCCGATAGTTGCAATTGATACAGTGGGATTTATCAGCAAGTTGCCGCCGTCGTTAGTCGCTTCTTTTCGTTCGACGTTAGAAGAACTGCGTGAGGCTGACTTATTGGTTCATGTCATAGATGCAAGTTCGCCTAGGGCCTCGGATCAGTTTCGAGTGACAGAAGAGGTTCTCAATGAGCTTGAAGTGGGCGACAAACCTAAAATTTATGTCTTAAATAAAGCAGATTGTCTTAAGCCAGTCGGCGAAAAAAACAGAGTTAAAATCATTGTGCCTGGGGCGATGCTAGTTTCTGCTTTTGATAAAGCCGATATGAAGCGGCTGATGGACCAAATTCTACTGCATTTTCACAAAAATTTAGAAGTATGGGAAGTGCTCATTCCCTACGAAGAAAGCAAATTGGAGTCTCAAATCTACGCGCACGGTAGCGTCGAGGTGAATCGGCATATGAAAAAAGGAAATTTTCTGCGTGTGCGTATTGAAGATGAATGGGCAAAAAAACTCGGGTTAGAAAAATTCAAATTATGAAGGGTCAGCTATTTTTCTTTTTCGCAGTTTTGGGGCTATCCCAAATGGCGTTTGCCTCGGCCGAGCTTTCTCTTCGTTATTTGTATGAAGACGCTCCCGATCGGTTGACCACTGAAAAAATATGGGTATTGGACCCCGCTGAGTTAAATCCTCATCGACAAAATTGGGTTCTAGAGAGGCAACTCGAATTATCTGGACTCCGCGCGATTGAGACACAAGCCCGCCGATACACGGTTCAAACGACCGGAATACAATCTAGGAATAAGGGATATTATCGAGGCCCGGGGCCCTGGTATCAGACTCCCGATAAATTTGGCTGCGAAAAAATTCCAGTTTCTTGGTTTACGACTGAGGCCGGAGCTCAGAGAGCTTTAAAAACCGCTAAAAATATTTGGGAAACAATTCTAAAAGATCATCGAGTTAAACTAGAACTTGCATTGGGGTCTATCTCAGAATCCACTCCTTTAGCCGCGCAATACCAAGCATGGGGTGCCTTTGAAAAATGGAAGGCCGAGCTGGATTACGAATGGCGAAATACTGGCAAGGCACAAGTTCGACGAGATGAGTGGGATTCTTATTGGATTGAGGCGCGGGTTGCCCAGATTTGTAAAGACGGCTTAGAAAAGGATTCGCCCCAGCCTGCCTGGGAGTCCTTAATGGAGCTTCCACCCTTATCAACGGCGGTTCAGCTGCCTCAAGTAGTGGCTCGGGCTCCAGCTAGGCGTTGGGAAGGACTTTTTTCGATACGCGCGATGGTACACGTCGGGGGGAGAAAACTCTCCGGACAGTTTTTGCTCGACTCTACTCTTAGAACCAGTGTGATCAGTCCATCTTTTTTAAAATCTCAGGGAGTCGAAGTTGCCACTTTGGTCGAGCCTCGCTCGCGTCCGGTAAGAGTAAACTGGAGCAACGGAGGAGGGGTGGGAGTTCCCATTCAAATTGATCATCTGGATATTTCTGGGCTTAATCCACGCTTACGGAGGTTTTTCGCGGTCGAAACTGAGCTTTTTTCGCCTCCTGATTCTGTTTCAACTTGTTGCGACGGAATTTTAGGAGCGGACTTTTTTAGAAATCATGTATTGGAATTTAGGCAAGAGCCGTTGCCAGTTGTATTGGTCTGGAGCCGATCCGGATTTTGGTTTGATGGACCTTGGGTTGAAGTCTCCTGGAGCCCAGAGGGTTATCCCGTAAGCGGTTGTCAGGTGACGCGACAGGACGACAAGAGTGGCCCAGTGATTTCACTTGATTCTGTGCGATGGGATACAGCCTCTGATTCAACGGTGGAGCTAAATCCTGAATTAAGAAAAATTCCGAAAGATTTAAATATTCGTTGGAAGCTCCAATGCCCGAATTTGGTCATTGCGGCCGATATTGCTGCCACTATTTTAGAAAATGGAAAAGAAAACTCGGCCGTCCCCAATAAAGGCCCGGAAGCTACTGTGGGAATGAAAATATTAGGTCGGGGACCTGTCGTGTTTGATCTTCCACATGGCAGGATTTGGTTTTCGAAGTCCTCTTTGAACACTTTGATTTCTGAAAACCACTCAGGAGTTTCTTTAGAGTATGTTTTTCTGAAAGGCGACCGTGAGCTTCAAGTGAGAGATCTGAGGCGGGGTTCCCGGGCTGACCCATTAATTCAAGCAGGACTCAAGCCCGGAATGCTGATCGAAAAAATTGATCATCTCGACTCCAATGATTTCGATCAATGGCAAATTGAAAAGCGACTTGGGGGATCAAATGGAAGCCATGTTGTTTTCGAATGGACTTCAAATCGCAGGACTAAGTCTGTTGCGCTTCGGGTGAAGTAAATACTCTTTCAAGTTCCCACGCACCTCGCTGCTTAGCAGCGACAGCAACTAAGAGCTGTGTGCAGTAAATCGCCACAAATTGATTTTCATGAGCGTGATCTGAAATCGGAGTGATCTTCTCTGTAATGTTACTTTCCATACGGCTCAAAATCTGAGGTAAGATGGTCTGTTGCCCGTGGATTAACGCCTGCGCCTCGTCGGGACTTGCTTCGGCCCGGGCGTAACCACGAAGTAATTGATTAAACGGAACCCAGCACTTAAGCTCGTCCCATTCTTGGCCACTTTGTAAGGCACTTTCTATTTCCGCCAAGGTCATTGCATGAGAGAGATGAAATACTCCCGTAGTGGCTCGCTCGAGCTTGTCCAGCATCGCAACACTGCCGAGGAGTCGCGCAAAGTCCTGGGCCAGCGTTCTCACATAGGTTCCGGAGCTGCAAACCAACTCAAAAGTCGCTTTGGGCTTTTCATAACTTAAAATTTCAAAACGATGCAAATGACAAAGTTTAGGGGCTCTTTCTATGTCTTTGCCTTGACGTGCGAGTTCATAAAGTGGGCGGCCTCCCACTTTTTTCGCGGAGTGCATGGGTGGCGTTTGTAAATAGGGCTGCTGGGTAAGATTTCGGGCCAAAGCGCGAAGTTCCTCAATCGAAGAAGGAAGGTGATTAGAGGTTTCCGAAATCGGGTCAGTCGGATCTCCCGGAATTGTGGTTTCTCCAAAACGTATCACGCCTCGGTAGGTTTTCGTGGCGCCTAAAAAATATCTGGCCAGTTTGACCGCACGACCGGTTAAAATCGGCAGCACTCCAGTCGCAAAGGGGTCTAATGTTCCGCCATGACCTAGCTTCGGTAGCTCTTTTCGGTGAACACCGTCACGGGTAATCATAAGCTTCTGCAGCTGCTCAATAGATCCAAAAGAACTGACTCCTGGAACTTTATTTACCAACAGTGCCCCACTAAGCGAAACAGTCAAAAGTCTCACTCCGGGTCTCCGCCAGACGAATCACTTTTAGGCGTACTAGCGGCTTGTGAACCAATCTCACGAAGGAGCTCGTTAACGCGATGAACGTTTTCAAAGCCACGGTCTTCTTTAAAGAGGAGATAGGGAATATGCCGCACAGTAATGAGACGTCCTAATTGCTTGCGTAAAAATCCAGACGCGGAGTTGAGGCCGTCTAAGCAGTCTTTCATTTGAGAAGGAGGAACATTGCCCATCGAACCACCCGTTCCAAAGAGCATGAGATAAACAGTGGCATGACCGGCATCGGGAGTGAGTTCGACTCTCGTAAAAGTTACAGAAGGAACTCTGGGATCTCTAATTTCATTTGGGACGAGCTGAGAGAGCTCCCTACGAATCGATGACGCGATTCTAGCTCTGCGAGTTTCGTCCATAGGACCTTCCTTACTTCACTTTTAGAATTAGGCGTCCATCGTCGGGGCCACCAGATCAATCTGGTAGGCTTCTATGACGTCACCGGGTTTAAGGTCATTGTAATTTTCAATTCCAATTCCGCATTCAAAACCCTGAGCCACTTCTTTAGCATCATCTTTAAAGCGCTTAAGCGACGAGAGTTTTCCATCGTAAATCACGCGGCTGTCTCGAAGAAGTCGGACATTGGCGCTTCGGAGAAATTTTCCGTCGATCACAGAGGATCCAGCGATCACGCCAATTTTCGTAATGGAGAAAATCTTACGTACTTCGGCGCGACCCAAGTATTTTTCGACTTTTTTCTTATCTAAAAGTCCAGTCATCGCGTTTTTAATATCGTCAATCAGCTCATAAATAATACTGTAGCACTTAATGTCGACGTGTTCAGCTTCGGCCAAAGAGCGCGCCTTAGTTTCTGGTCTAACATTAAAACCGATCACAATCGCATTCGATGCGCTGGCTAATACGACATCGCTTTCAGTAATCCCGCCGGGCGCTGAAAAGATGACTTTCACTTTAACTTTTTCATTGGAGAGCTTAACCAAACTCTCTTTGATCGCTTCGACAGATCCATAAACGTCTCCTTTGAGGATCACGTTTAGCTCTTTGGTTTCTCCTGCTTGAATTTTGGCAAACAGATCTTCTAATGTAACCTTACTTCGATCCGAAGCAGCTTTCGACTTTGCCTTATCCAAACGCACTTGAGCAAGTACACGCGCTGCAGATTCGCTTGAAACCGCATTAAAGGATTCACCAGCATGAGGAACACTTTCAAAACCTAAAACTTCGGCGGCGATGCCTGGAGTGACGACTTTAACTGTGCGACCTTTGTCATCCATCATGGCCTTGATTTTTCCAGCAATCGAACCAGAAACAATTCCGTCGCCCACGCGCAAGGTGCCGCGATGAACAAGAATGCTGACCACTGGGCCGCGACCTTTTTCGAGGCGAGCTTCAAGCACAACGCCCGATGCAATGGGGGTTGGGTTCGCCTTAAGATCTAAAACTTCAGCTTGAAGGAGAACGGAGTCGAGTAGCTTGTCGAGATTGGTTTTCTTTAGTGCTGAAACCGGAACAAACATCGTTTCACCGCCCCAATCTTCAGCAAGAAGGTTGAGTTCAGCGAGGCCCTGCTTTATTTTTTCGGGGTTAGCGCCGGGTTTATCAATTTTGTTCACTGCTACGATAATCGGGACCTTGGCAGCTTGAGCGTGGCTCAATGCTTCGCGAGTTTGAGGCATTACGCCATCATCCGCTGCGACAACAAGAATAACGATATCAGTTACGTTTGCGCCACGGGCACGCATCACGGTAAAGGCTTCGTGGCCAGGAGTATCGATAAATGTGATGAGTTTACCATTTTTCTCAACGGTATAGGCTCCAATGTGCTGGGTAATTCCACCTGCTTCGCCTGCGGCAACATTGGCTTCACGAATCGAGTCCAGTAAAGTTGTTTTTCCATGGTCGACGTGGCCCATGATAGTGACCACGGGTGGGCGAGAAACGAGGTCCTCTGCCTTGTCTTCAACTTTTCCGAGGAGAGATTCTTCATTAAATGCAACGTTCTTAATTTCGTATTTGTACTCGGCCACTACCAGAGCCGCCGTATCAAAATCCAAAACCTGATTAATAGTTGCCATCTGACCCATACCCATTAGCTTTTTAATCACGTCACTCGCCTTGACCGAAAGCTGATTGGCCAGGTCCTGCACGCTGATCGTATCTTGCACTTCTACGATACGTTTTTGGGCTTTAGGTTGTGTGAGGGCAGTTCGCTTAATTTCTTTTCCAACGGGGAGACGCTTTTTCTTGGGTAGAAAAACCATTTCCTTTTTTCGGTAATCCGCAAATCTCACGTCCTCGGGACGAATATCCGCTTCTCGGGCACTCCGCTTTTTTGCTGCTTCTTCCTCAACCATTTGGTCGAGGTTTTCTTTCGTCATCTTAATGATGCGAAAGCCGTCTTTATCCTTAGTCTCCACTCCTTTGACAGGAGGTTTTGCGGGCGTCACTGGAGACGGCGCGGCCTTGATCACGGGACGCTGCGGAGGAGCTTGAGCTTCAACAATCTTTAAAAAGCTCTTTCTCGGAGCGACAGGGCGATTAAACACAATGGGGGGTCTGGGAGTATCAGCAGTAGGAGCATGGGTGGCCGAAGGCGTCGTCTGGGTTTCAACTGCCGCCTCATCTGGAATTTCGCTTGTAGCTTCGGATGGCGCATCGGACTCTGATGCGGTGTTTGAGATCAAATCCGCAGTAGCTTCTAGCGCAGAGGTTTCGTCAACCCCATGGGTATTCAGTTTTCCGTGTGGAATCGATGTTTCAGTTGCACCATCGGCCTTCGTTCTTCGGCGAATGATAGGTGAAGCGGATTTTTTATCCGTTGGAGTCGACTCTGCCGGAGCAGCAGATGCTCCAGATGTTTCGACAGGCTTCTTTTTTGTGCGAACGACTTTTTTGACAGATTTAACCGCTTCGGTGGACTTACCTAAAGCAGTCCTAGCAACCGAAACTTCTTCAGTTGAAAGCTCACTCATGTGATTTTTGACTTTGATGTTAAGAGTTTTGAGTTTGTCTAAGAGCGAAATGGAATCCACTCCCAACTCTTTCGCTAGTTCGTAAACTTTAACATTTTCTTGTTCCGTCATTCAATCGCTCCAGTTCGGTGCAAATTTTGTCTCAATTGATTCTGATTAATATTTAAGTCTGCCATTAAGACGTTTTTACTTTTGCTCCGAATCCCCCGGCTTTGTTTCAGTTTCACCCGTGTCTTCAACAAGCTCTGCGCCGCCACCAGCCTGACGCATCATTTCTCTTAAGCGATCTTCAGCCAATGCTTTTGCGTCCTTAATTGGAGCGGGAGCAGCAGTAAAGCTTCCCTTTCCATCTTCGGGGACCACGCCGGATGAAAGCATGTCACCCACTTTTTCAACGACCGCAGCGGCGCGATCTTTAAGTCTCTGCGCATTTTCAGCATCATCATAACCGGGTACTTTTTGTAAATTTTCAATCGTCGCTTCGGCAACCTGGCGAACGTTGAGAAATCCTGCCTGAAAGATTCCCTGAGCCATCGTCTCGTTAACGCCTTCGATGTGTTGAAGGTTGAAGACTGACTCAGAGGTTCTCTTCTGAAGTTTAGTTTTCGAAATAATGTCGAGCCTCCAGCCAGTGAGCTGAGCTGCCAGACGAACATTCTGTCCTTTTCGTCCGATAGCCAACGAGAGCTGGTCGTCTTCGACCATGATCTCCATGGTTCGATTGCGCTCATCCAAGCGAACGGATGAGATTTCAGCAGGCGCAAGGGCTGAACGAACGAAAATGACATGATTATCCGACCACGGAATAATATCGATCTTCTCGCCTTTGAGCTCTTGAATCACGTTTTGAACGCGAATGCCTTTCATTCCAACGCATGCGCCAACTGGATCTACATCGCGATCCTTAGAGGTCACAGCAATCTTGGAGCGAGCACCGGGTTCGCGAGCGCAGAGCTTGATCTCAACGATTTGTTCGCGAATTTCTGGAACTTCGACTTCAAAGAGTTTCATGAGATATTTAGGAGAAGTTCGTGTCAGATAAAGCTGGGGCCCGCGGGTTGTCATGACCACGTCAGACAGATAAGCCTGAACTCGGTCGCCGGGCTTAAATGTTTCACCAGGAATAATTTCACTTCGGGGTAGGAGCGCGTCAGTCTTGCCTAAATCGATGACTAAGTTGCCACGCTCAATACGTCTTGCGATCCCGGTAATGATTTCGCCTTTGCGATGAACATATTCGTTGAAAATAATTTCGCGCTCAGCATCGCGGACTTTTTGAAAGATGACTTGCTTGGCGGTTTGCGCGTCGATTCGACCAAACTCAGGGGCATCGACTTTAATACCGAGTTCATCTCCAATGACCGCGTCTGGATCCAGTTTTCGCGCGTCTCCGATATCGATTTCTTGGGATACTT
>CAYJBA010000063.1:0-10257 GCA_964367865.1 uncultured Bacteriovoracaceae bacterium
TGTACACCATCACCGCAAGTGAAAAGACTCTATTTTTCACATTTGTGATCGCTAGCAATGCCTCATCCATGCGAATGTAAAATCCCAAATAGCCATATCGTCCACTCAAAAGAAACGCGAGAACCACACCTGAAGCCAAGACTGCGCCGTGAATAAATCCGGGAAAAAATTTCTTCTCGATTCTTTCTGGCGTAAATACTTCTCTTTTATAGGTCCCCGAAAGGGGTCCGAACGAAAGCATTAGGGCAAGAAATGCGAGGGAACAAAGACCAACAAGCGTGATCTCGTTTGAACTGTAGACCTCACTGATTTCTTGAAAATGTGAGGTGGAGGCTCGCAAAAAATAGGTGATAAAACTCAGAGTCAATAGCCGAAAAAAAACGGTCCAGACCAGGTAAGCGCCAGTCAGCATCAAAGCGTTAAGTGGCTCGCGATAGCGGTTACCCCACTTTTTAATACCAGTTACAGAATTAGCGATCGACTCGAGGTGCATCAAAAACAGATCCTTCCTCTATGCTTCTGTAGAGTAGGATATCCTCAGCGTGCGCCCAAACCAAGGGACAAGCAACCGCTACCCCCACTTCGGCGCCATTAAAAGGAGTGCTCTTTCCCGGAATGGGAAAAATTATCTGCTCGGGTATCACGCCCGAGGGGAGAGAAGATTGTTCGAGCACCCAGAGTTGCGTGCGCGCATTTTCTAAGTCTCCGGCAGCAATGGAGTAATGTCCTTTTTCACCGGCTAGAAGTGGCCAATAACCACCGACACGGTGAGGCCCATAGGCGTCCCTATTATACCTGCGATAGTGACGCGCGCCCGGAAAAGAAGGACTTTGCGTAGCGATTCCAAGACTTTCTCTTTCATAGATTCCAAGTGTGGAAAGGATTCTAGGATCTTTCGAGTCGCGCACTTTCATGCGAACAAGATCCAAAAATCCGCCATCGATGATGTCGGGGGCAGAAGCGCGCCCAGCCCCATTGGCCAGATCGATTTGCTCAAAAGATCCCGGATTACCAGTTGGGCTTCCGCGCAGATAATAGGATCGCCCCAAACTACTTTGAGGAACCAAAGTCCAAGACTCAAGTTGAGATTGCCAGCGACTGGCGACCTTTGAAATTTCAGGATCACCTAGAATATTTGCCGCGGCTCGGAGACCAGCAATTTCGGCCGCGATCGTAGATGGGATAAATCCACCCATTTCCTCCCACCGATCTTGCCCAGTGATCGGACCTTTATTTAAAAGAAACCCCACGGCTTTACGCACCATCGCGAGATGTTCTGAATTTAAAGTTAAAACCTTTCTCGATGCAAGTTGATGAGCTAAGAGAATCGGAAATGAAACTTGATCCATCTGTATGCCGGTCCAAAACGGCGAGCCATTCGTCCAAAAGTTCTGATGCCACGAACCATCAGATTTTTGAGTCTTAGCGTAATACCTTAAAACGTCTCTTGGAGTTGAAAGTTCTCCTGCTGCAAGTAAACCCATGGCTGCGTGGTAAAGGTCGCGGGGCCAGATTAGATGATAGCCGCCAGTTCCATCGACAGTTCCTTCGGAGTCAGGGACCGCCGGCTTTGAAAGAGAAGCTACTATGGCCCCTCTGTGAATCTTGTCTTCATGCATCTTAATAATCCGTGCAGATTTTCTCGCAAATGCGGAAGAGATTTCGAGGCGTTTTCCATAATTTTTCCAGCCCTGTTCGTACTGGTTTCGAATCTGATCAAAGGAGACAGCCAAAGACGTCTTGGCGTAGCTCAATGCCTCAGTGACGTCTGAACCAAAGGCTAATGCAATTTCAACTGTCGATTCAGTTTCCTGGCGTACCGGAAGTTCACCAATCAGAGCAACGTTTCCAGGCCCCGCTTGTTTCCATGGAAAAGTAATTTTAAAATTTCGAGAAAGATCCTGCCACCCGTCAGAGATTCCTACATATCCGGCTGACGAAGCAACCCAAGTCGATGGCGAAACAAGTACTGCCGTTTCTGTATTTTTGGTTTTAGACGCCTGAGTGGCTATTAAACCCTCAGGGGTGGCCTGGGCCATGGTCTTAGATCCTGAGTTATTAATCGCAGGCTTAAAAAGTGAGAAAACTCTTAATCCAGGCTTGTTCCAGCGGTAGGTCGTCCTAATTCTAACGACTGGAAACGCAGGATCGGTAACTACCCATTGTTCAAACTGGT
This sequence comes from uncultured Bacteriovoracaceae bacterium, assembly GCA_964367865.1. Taxonomy (GTDB): domain Bacteria; phylum Bdellovibrionota; class UBA1018; order UBA1018; family UBA1018; genus CAYJBA01. The sequence continues at coordinate 2,177 of CAYJBA010000063.1, forward strand.
ATTTTCCAGATTTTTCTCGCCCGGTAATTCTAACCGCCATTCCTTCACCTGAGTAGGTAACAGTAGAAACGCAGTCTCTCTTTTGTTCGGAAAAATACTTCTCCCCATCGGTCACCAAAAACTGCAAGTCTGAAACCTGAGGGCGGTCTACGGTAGGATAAAAAATCTCGGATAAAATTCCGTCCGCAATCGTAAACCAAACGGGAGACGCCGATCCGGTTTCTTCATACGCGGTTCCCACGGCTTCCTTTAGCGCATGCGGCCAGCGATGTGGCATTCCAGGCGCTCCTGGTGCGTCAGCCCACGACGGCAGTGACAGAAGATGAGAAAAACCAATCAAAAATAAAATTCGAAAACGTGTTCCGATTTTCACGAAATGTTCGCTCTTAGTTGCTAACTCTAATCATGTTGTAATGAAGGGTATCTTTTCCAGATGGACAACCAGCCTGCCATAAATGAGTGGGGATATCGACCATTACGTTTCCTTCACGGCAGTGAAAAATTTCAAAGCTCTTCACTTCCTCTTTTAGGTCGGTGTCCATGCGAGTGTAAAGTACTTCGGCTTCAAACCAGGTGATTCCTGCCGCCTCTTGGCGAGAAGCCGCGCGTGGCTCGAGCCAGTAAACTTCAACTAGATTTTTATGAGTCTCATTCATTGAGACATAAATGCCAGCTTCACCTTTTACGAGAGACTCAAACTCGAAATCTTTGGCCTCTGTTTCAATGACCCGGCCGTCAGCAACTTTTATGGTGCCTTTGCTGGACTCAAGAGTGAGCTGAGCACCGGTAGCCGTATCAGCGAATTGACCTCGATACTGTTTCGGAATTTTTCCGCAGGCGGACGTGAAAATTACAGCAGCGACGACGACAGAGAGTTTCTTCAATTTATTAAGATTACTAGATTGCATATTTCCCCCGAAAATTAAAATTCGATCCTATGGATGACTACCGTTCGACCGTCTTCTTGAACTTCGAGTTCAAGAGTTCCGCCTGAATTGTTCGCAGTTACGGCAAATGGAATCACAAAGCTGGTTTTTTCGCCTTTTACAAGTGGCTTTAAATACTGTGGATGGGGTCCCATCACTTGAACAGAGTTCATAGCATCACCCTTAATGCGAACTATGAGCTGCAATCCGCGAAGCTGAGAACGCGGGCTTTGGTCCTCAATTTCATAAAGAGCACGCACAGTTCCGGAACTTCTCAGCCCATCGAGTTCTCCCTTAATCGTTACTTTGTAGTCATTGAGCACCGGTACCGACTCATTAAAGTAAAACGCGCCAACGCGGCGTTTGCCCGAAAGAGCCTCGATCGCGATGGGAAAGCGCATCGAGTTTCCAGCAGCCCGCGCAATGACGATAAAAGGAACAATTCGCTCTTCTCCAGCCGAAAGAGAAGAAACTTTAGCTTCACCCTGTACGATTTCGATTTCTCCAGATGGCGAAGTGAGCTTTAAATTTAAGAAATCTGCGATTGTTAAATTGGAGTCATTTTTAACCTTGAACTGAAGTGTGGCAGGAAGCCCTTCATGGAGTTCTGGCGCGGACTCAAAACGAACTCCTAGCTGGTACTTTGAAGTGAGATCTAAAGTATCCTCACCACTGAGCTTTCCTTGATAGGAGAGCAATACTCTAAATCGGCTCAACTTATTTAATGCGGATTCGTTAAATCGGAATTCAAGAATTCGATTTACCGTTGTCAAACTCTTGTTCTTGAGATCTCGAATCAATAAAGCCTCTCCAGTCGAAATGACTGCGGAGCTAGGATCAAGAGCTTCGATTTTAACTTTGACATCTTTGCCAGCGACTGCGGATTCTGCAAAATTTCTGAGCTGAACTTTTAAAGTAATGGGTTCACCTGGCTCCATTACACCGTTGGGTTCGGATTCGATCGCCACCACGGATACCAGTCGAACGGGTTTAGCTGCAAATTCAGCAGCCTCATCTTGACGGCCTCGCTGAGATTGCTCTTGGGCATATCTAGGATAAACTTCGTTAAATTTCTGAGTTCTGGCCTGAGCATAAGCAGCATTATAAAGCTGAGTGACTCGGGCCGCGTAGGCCTGTTGGCGGGCGATTTCAAAATGTTTGTTGTAAAATCCCTGATAATTGTCCCGATAGGCCCGCTCAGAATAAATCCTAAATTTGCTGTCATAAGCTAACCTAAAGGCGTGATTGAATGCTTGCTGATAAGCCTGCCGATAACCTGAGTCGAAACCCTCGCGAAATCCACGATCATAATCTGGTTTAAAATTTTGATTTTCACCTTCTCGGCACCCGATGGGGTAACCACGATCATATCCCTGACGATAGGCTGCATCATGTCCTGGGGTATAGAGGCGACGAAATCCTGATGTATAACCACTCCGGTAAGCGGTTTTATAGGCAGAGGTTTCTTCAGGGGTAGGGTAAGTTTTTTTCGGATTGTAGTAACGATCGTCAGGAACGCCTGGAGATGTAAGCGAAGCAATTGGGGGAAGGGCAGAGGTCGTAGTTAATTCACCTTGAAATCCATTGGTTCCCGGCTTTTTGGTCTGATTAAATTCATCCTGATTTAAAATGGGCTCCTGGTACCGTTCTTTTCGATATTCTTGTCGGCCTCTCGGATAGTCATAATTGAGTGCGCGCTCATGGGCTTCGCGGTCTCCTGCAATACCCCCATCACGGTAGCCGCGGTCAGCAGCGTCAGAGCGCTCTGCTTCATCAATTCCTTTAGCAGTTCCAGCTGGAGTCGCGTTTCGGATAGCATCAGCATCAGCGCGGCGAAATCCGTCCGCTAAACCATCTCGTTCGCCCTGAATATCACCTTCGCGCGCACCATTTTGGTTTCCTTCGAGTTCTCCGGATTGGCGTCCGCGAATCAAGCCGTCGCGGTATCCTCGATCAAAATTATTTTGGTGGGCTTCTTGGGAGCATTTTTCGAAGCCAGCTCGTCTTCCGGCATCGAGGCCCTGTTCGCGGCCTTCTTGGGGACCTCTTTCAGAACCTTCTCGGCCCCCGTCACTGTTACCGTCAGTTAAGCCTTCTTGCTTTGCTTGGTCTACCGAAAGATGAACTAAATCGGCTCCAAGGGCTATCGAAAAACAGCTCAATAAGGCGAGCAGAACTACTCCTAGTGAACGATAAGATTTCATTTTTATTTCTCCCAAATTCGGTAGTTACCTAAGAAAAAGCTTCAAGTCGCTATAAGGTACTGGGGAGTTTGTTTCAACTGAAATACGGGTGGTAATTAAGCTTTAATTTCAACAGATTAATGCAGAGAGTCTAAAAAAATTCGAATCTCGGTGCTCATTTTACCCCATTGCACCTCCCCGAGCGTAGACTTACGAATGACAAGGTGTGGCTTAGACTGATTTTCTACATCACTTCCTTCGTTTGAAACGGCGACGAATTTCCAACTTTCAAAGTCTTGCGAGCCGCTCATTTTTTCAAGTTCTTCTACATCAATGACAGGATCATTTAGATTGGCAAAAATGAGGGTAGGAATTTTAGCGCGTTTAAATTTCATAATATGAAGCTCATCCAAGATTTCAAATAAGCTGTAATAAGCCGCCATGGGGGTACCGGTGTGAACTCGCAATTCCGGTATCCCGGCAGAGGGTAAGTTAAAGCGTCGACCGAAAATACCAAAAATTTTTACCCAATTCGCAAAAAATTTAAGTTCGATTGCGGGAGCATAGAGAACCATCGCGTCCATTTTTACGGTAGAAATTTGAATTTCATGTAGGACACTTTCCAGAATCAATCCGCCGAGCGAAAATCCGACGCCTATGAGCTTTCCGCTTTGAAGTCGAGCATGTTGTTCAGCGATGCAATACGCGTAGAAAATATCCTTTTTCCAATAGGCGGGGTAAACGGTCTCGTATTCGTCGAGGTTTCCGCGGTGACCTCGGAGGGCCACGCGAAGAACGTCATAACCTTGATTTTGATATTCCTCGACGACGTCACTCATGGCGCTAGGCCGAAGGTTTAGACCGTGAACTACGATTGCCGTGCCGCGGGCCTCGGGTTGAGTCGTGAGATGCCATTCTGTAAAGTCATCGGATCGGTATCCGTCACCTGGAGCATGTTCGTTGATGGCGTCCAACCCATCGACTTGCGCGCAAGAGGATGGAAGATAAACAGGATCGGAATCATCACTTCCCCATCCGGAAGTGGGTGCGGCGACGGACAAGAAAATCGCGATGGGCATCCAGTAGGACTTGAAAAAGGGATGAGGTTTCATGGCTAAAACCGGTGATACTTAATATAACGCATATTGTCAAATGAATAGAATATTCACTTAAAAAGGCTGTGCTATCCTATCTTGTGGGGGGTTATTGAATGGTATCGCTGAAGGGGATTTCGAAGGTTTATCACGGTCATCAAAGGGTGCTCGATCAGGTCAATTTAGAACTGAAAAAGGGCGAATTTTTGTATGTAGTGGGTGGCACAGGTGCTGGTAAATCTACGCTTTTACGACTTTTGGCCACTGAAGAAGCTCCCACAGTGGGTGTCGTCTCTTTATTTGGATACTCTCTAAATTCCGTCTCGCCCTCGACTCTTCGTGCGATACGAAGAACCATCGGATACGTTCCACAAGATATTCGTTTACTTCCGGACCTCACTGTTTTTGACAACGTTGCATTATCATTGACGTTAGCCAGTAGAAGTTCTTTGAGTGCGGCAGCGAGGATGAGCGTTGGAGAGATCCTTGAAAAAATTGGTTTACAAGAAAAGCGCGGAAAACTTGCCTCTGAACTTTCTGGTGGAGAGGCACAAAGGGTGGCGATTGCCCGGGCTTTGGTTCGTAAACCGGAACTTATCATTGCGGATGAGCCAAGCGGCGCGCAAGATCGCGATTTTACCTGGGCGCTCATGGATATGATTTTAAAATGTAACGTGACCGGTGCGACAGTGGTTGTGGCGACGCACGATCGGGAGATCGTACGCAGAATTCGCAAGCGTTGTGCGATGCTTCGAAAGGGTCAGCTTCAGACCGAGGAGTCCGCTCTATGTATCTATTAAGGATCGCCCTGAGACCCTGGCGCCTTGCTCTCCTGAGTCAGGTTTTTTCGTCGTTCGCGGTCGGGATTTTACTTTTCATGGTTTTATTTCTCTATTGGCTTCAAGCAGGGCTTAAGCCAGTCATTTACCATCTTCAGGCTGAGCAAGTGGTAACTGCATATCTCAAAGCTGAAATTGAAAAAAAAGATGAACCTCACATTGTAGACACCATTAAAGAATCTGTCGGGTCACAAGCGGTAACCGAAGTTTCAATGGTGGATGCGCCGCAATTTATTCGGCAAATTGAAAAATTTTATCCTGAGCTCGCTCATGAGCTCGGTGGACTCGGCGCTGAGACTCATCGAATCGTTCCACGATATGTTTCAATTACTGGAATGATTGAGGACTCGCGCATCGAAAAAATTAAAGCGGTTTCGGGAGTGGAATCAGTTGAGAGCTCAAAGGATCGCTATCGCCCAGTCGTGGGCGCGTTTCGGATTTTGAGGTGGGTGGCCCGGCTACTTTCGTTCGGATTGGGAGTGGCTCTCCTCACCGGATTGGTACATTTAGCGAGAATGAATTCTTATTTAAATCAGGATGCAGTTTCGCTTTTAAGACAGTGGGGTGCGGGCAGCCTAACTCAGAACGCGCCAGCAGTCATTTCAGGACTCATGGTCGGCGCTTTGGGAGGAGTGGTCGCTTCTGGAATTTGGGTTGGAGCTGGGCTTAGTCTTTCTCGGCATATTCGAGGGATTTCACCTCTCTTGAAAAATATGCCAATCGCGTCTCCCACCGGGATCATTATACTCCTTGCAGCTGGAGTTTTAGCGGGATCCGTCGCGGGTGCCTTAGGGTCACTTCAACGGGGGAGCAAGGCTTGGACTTAAGATCTGGCTTTGTTTTGGCTGGGGTAATTCTGCTGAACGCATCATTTGCCTCAGCTACTCTTCGTCCGATTGCGGCAAAAAAGCTCACGGATCAGCTCTCGGATATTCGCTCTCGCGTGATAGGACTCCAGCAGAATATCTTAGAAAACGCTCAGAGTGAGAAGCTGGCCAGCTCGAACTATAAAAAAGTTCAGTTACTGCTTAAACTTCAAAAAACCGAACGAGAGATTGCCCGGCGTCGGATGGGAGAGCTCGAAAAGACGGTGAGTGAGCTCGAATCGCGGCGAAAATTTCTTCATAACAAAATTCAAACTCAACAAACCGATTTGAGAAAGTTGCTCCTAGCGCTGGATCGCTCCGCCCAGAGCCAAAATTTAAATTCTGCCTCCGCATTTGGCGTCCCAGATCAAGAAAAAATTGAGGCTCCCAGACGAAGGGTATTGAGCCATTTGGTAGACCGCGGATTAAAAGAAGTAGAGGAGCTTCGCGTGGATGTTCAAGACAGTGAAAAACTCGAAGCGCGTATTCAAGAAGAGCGCGGGCAGTTAGCTTACTTGCTCCAAGAAGTTCAAGAGCAGGAAGGAGTATTGGAGCTCAACCAGCAGCTTCAGGCAGATTACCTGAAGCGGACGCAAAAGGAACGCTTGAGCCAGCTCGAGAGTTATCGAAGGCTTAAACAATCTGAGACACGAATCGAGCAGATGATTTCGGAGTTTAATGCGCGCAAGGAGCTAGAAAAAGCGGTCGAGGCAGAAAAAGAAATGAATCGAACGCTCGGTTCGGGTGCATTTGCTCAAGCCCGAGGGCAACTTAATTTTCCAATTATCGGGGCTCAGGTCTTGTCCGGATTTGGGCGGGCTTATGATTCGAGGTCAAAACTACAAATCTTTAAAAAAGGAATCGATCTTTCGGGGGGGAAAAATTTGCCGGTGTTCGCAGTTTTTGGAGGCAAAGTGGCTTACTCAGGAACTCTCCCAGATTACGGAACACTCGTCATTATTGATCATGGAGACCACTTTTATACGTTGTCAGCTCGTTTAGGAGCTATTGCCAAAAAAACCGGCGATTCTGTGACGGCGGGAGAAGTCATTGGAAAAATAGACAGCTCAGGTACTCCCATTTATTTTGAGATTAGATCAAGAAATGTAGCAGTGAACCCGTTGCAGTGGCTCTCTAATTAGTTTAGCCTAAAATTTATGATCCTCTTCATCAGAAAAATATCGCTGCTCGGTTTCATCATCTCCTTATCCTGGCTTGGTATTGTTGTCGGACAAGGAGTTACTCGACAAATCATTCATATCACTGCTGAGGCGGCATCCAGTCCAAACGCACCAACGGGTACTCGAGACCGATACGATAATCTTGAGTTATTTAACCGTATCCTTCATTTTGTCGAAGCCAATTACGTAGACGAAGTAAAACATAAAGATCTGATCTATGGCGCGATTAAAGGAATGCTCGAAACTTTGGATCCCCATTCCAATTTTCTTCCTGCAGATGTTTTTAAAGATATGAAGATTGATACGAGTGGAAAATTTGGCGGACTCGGAATCGAAATTGGAGTTAAAGATCAGCTTCTCACCGTAATCGCGCCAATTGACGATACGCCGGCATGGAAGGCAGGACTCAAGCCTAATGACCGCATCGTAAAGATTAACAACGAAAGTACGAAGGGAATGAGTCTTCAAGAAGCCGTTGGTAAGATGCGAGGTAAAAAAGGCACGGACGTCGTACTACAAATTTATCGTGAAGGATTCAAGGAACTCAAAGACGTCACGATCACGCGCGATGAGATTAAGATCCAAGCTGTAAAATTTGAATCTCTAGAACCCGAATACGGGTATGTGCGTTTAGCCAGCTTTAACGAAAACGCTGGCGCAGACGTCCGTAAGGCGATTGAAAAGCTTGAAAAGAAGGGCAAGAAAATGCGCGGTCTGGTTTTCGATATGAGAACAAATCCGGGTGGGCTCTTGGATCAAGCGGTAGAGGTTTCTTCATTATTTATGGACGAAGGGGTGATTGTTTCGACGATTGGCCGTAATCGGGACCAAAAAGAAGTGAAATACGCACAAAAAGGAAAAGCGCGAAAAGATTTTCCTGTAGCCATATTGGTGAATTCGAGTACGGCTTCGGCTGCTGAGATTGTAGCCGGCGCGCTACAAGACCACCATCGCGCAATTATCATGGGTCAGCCCACATTTGGAAAAGGTTC
>CAYJBA010000064.1:0-10217 GCA_964367865.1 uncultured Bacteriovoracaceae bacterium
GACTTTAGCTCTTCTGGCAGATCCAGTTCAGGACGCGCGTGTGCATTTGCATCGCGCCACTGAAATGGCAGAGAACGGAAACATTATCGAAGGCGCGGTCGATATTTACGCGAACTGCGTTCTTTCGCATTATTTTGAAGATGCAAACCGAAGAACCGCTGTGCTGGCCGCGCATTATTTTTTAAAAAGGTATGGGATTCCGGTCCCAGGACTCGCGTTACACGAATTAGGGCTCGGAAACGTGCGTGAGCCTGAGCAAATCGAGGCACTGAAAGAAACGATCAGGCAGATGGCTAAGTTCGCGGGAAAGAAGAAAAAATAGCCATGATTCATTTTTTAACATTCGTATTTGTATTTGCACTCGCAAATGCTGATTCCGGAAATAAACTCAATCGTAGCTTTAAGTCGGGCTTTTATAAAAATATGAAAATGAGTGTCGCGGGCAAGCATCTTGAAGTTTTACCAGGAGAGATAGAAAACAACACTAAATGGTTTTTGTTAATTAAAACTTCTCCGAGTGTGAGACCCTCTAAAAAACTTCTTGAGCACCAGACTTCCACCTATGCCCTTAAAAAAGTAACAGTGTCGATAAAGGAAACCACTGATATAAAATACGATCCGGGTGAGGAAATACATTATTCTACATATGAAGTGTCGGCCGTCGAAAAAAAATTAAGAGGTTTTGCAGGTTTTTTGTTTCAAGGGTCAGGTTTCAAAGACATTCCTTCGATTCCTGCGCTCGATTTAGATAGTTATCCCTCTTTTGAGAGTCCTCTTAACTTTTTGACATTTGAAGAAATGTTGAAAAAGCCTTTCGAAGGCTCCATCTTATTTAAAAACGAAACTTATCGGTTACAATTTAAGCCCATCGGAAAAACATCGGATACCGGGATTAGAGTCTGGGACAATGTGGAGTTCATAATTACAGCTGATCATGTAACTCAAAGCATCAACTTGGGTTCATTCAACAAAGACAACTGCTTGGGAGAGACTCCCATCATTAAATGGGCAGGCGATTTCGATGGGGATCAAAAGTTAGATTTGATACTTCAGATTGATTCCACAAAGCCAATCGTATTTTTTCTCCTATCCTCAGCCGCAAAAAAAGGTGATCATTTAAAAATAATTTATCGACTCGATTATCCGGCTAGCGATCGCCCCTGTTAACACCGATTGAATGAAAAAATGATGGATATTATTAACTACGCAGGTGGTACGGGATCCCGTTAGTGCCCCAAAAATTGTTTATCTTAACCCCGCGGACCTTCGCGAACCCATTCCGTGTAGATTTTTTTCACATTCTTGAATCGCGAGAGTTTCCTGATCCGGAGCACTGGATTGGGTATAATCCCAAGTTGGATCCGCTTCGTAAATTACATATCCCTGATGAAGCTTAATCCTCATTTCAGCAACGTACTGGTCAATTGGCTGCCGCATCACTTTTTTGGACGAGGTCGACGCGTGGTGAATCCACAAATCTTTGGAAGTCACTTCTAATATGAGCCCATGAACAAGTCCCAAAGGCCCGCTCTTAGCACCATATATTTTCTGATAATGATCCGTCGGTACTGCAAAAAGAAAATAAAATCCTTCGGGTAACGCGCGAGCCACCTCGATCACCGCATCGGGTGACACAAAATTAAGTACAAATGATTTTTGATCCTTTCGGTAAAAAGGACAGGTGTACTGATGGACTTCGGCGAAATGATCGAATTCGAGCGATACTTTTTTTCGACTGACATGGTCGGTGTAGCGCGAAAGTTGGATTGGCTTTAAAGGTTCGGGCTCGACTTCAAGGCGATGGGGAACAAAATGCTTTCGCATCCCGAACGCGACTTCCCCTTTATAATACCTAATCTTGTCCATGATGGGGGTCTTATCCAGAACATCCGCTCCATAGGCCTCGCTCAACACCTGATCAATCCACAAAATGCAATTGACGATCCCGTGGGGGTACCTTGGACTCGAATCCCAAGCCCCGGCTCCTTCGCCTAAAATATCTTCATATATTACACGACTATTTTGAGTCGCAGAAATGGCCCGTGCAATGCGGTGATTAAGGCCAGCCCGACTCAGCGGACTAAATGTTTTCTGAACCTCAACCCTGCTTTTCGGATTCGTCAAAAATATTTTTTGAATCTGGCCCGATAGGCCGATAGCGATAACTGCAGCAAGTCCAGAAAGCGCGCTGACCCAAAGTCCTGCTTTCCAATTTGGGCCAGAAATTACTTGCTGCTCCGAGACTGGAATCAAGGCATGGCTAAAAGACTCTTCTGCAGCATGGACGACTACTATTTTCAAAATTTCATCTGCTGATTCGGGACGAATAGAGGCGAGGGCTTCTTCGATCTTTTTTACTTCATCGTCAGAAGCCACCTGAAAAGACTGCGACTCCCGAAGCTCTTTAAGAGTGGGGATTTTCATCTTAGCTCTTAATGCGTCAACTTCTTGAATTTGATTCGATGAGGCTGAATCGCTTCGGGTCCAAGGCGTTTCTTTCGATCTTCTTCGTACTCTTGAAAATTCCCTTCAAAAAGGGTGACTTTGCTCTCTCCTTCGAACGCCATGATGTGAGTACAAATACGATCCAAGAACCAACGATCGTGGCTGATGACCAAAGCGCAGCCCGCAAAGTTAAGTAACGCTTCTTCAAGAGCTCGAAGCGTATTAACGTCTAAGTCATTAGTCGGCTCATCGAGCATCAATACGTTGCCACCTGATTTTAAAATTTTAGCCAGGTGAAGTCTATTTCTCTCGCCGCCTGAAAGCATGCCTACTTTCTTCTGCTGATCACCGCCAGTGAAATTAAACCGGGCGCAATACGCCCGCGATTGCACCTCGCGATTTCCAAGCATGATGACTTCGTTTTTACCATCTGAAATTTCTTCCCAAACTGTCTTATTAGGATCCAATACATCACGAGACTGGTCGACATATGCGATTTTGACTGTTTCACCCACTCGAACAGTGCCTTGATCAGGTTTTTCTTGGCCCGTGAGCATTCTAAAAAGAGTAGTCTTACCCGCGCCGTTACCACCAATGATTCCGACCAAGCTGCCGGGCGGTATATTAAAAGAGAGATCCTCTATGAGCACTTTCTCTCCGTAGGCCTTCGTAATCTTATTGGCCTCAAAAACTAGGCCTCCGAGTCTTGGCCCGGAAGGAATGTAAATTTCCATCTCCTCAATTCTCTCGGGCCGATCCTCAGCGAGCATCTTTTCGTAAGAAGCAACACGCGCTTTGCTCTTCGCTTGCCGAGCCCTAGGACTCATTCGAATCCACTCCAACTCGCGCTCCAAGGCTTTTTGCCTCTTCGTCTCGGTTTTTTCCTCTTGGGCTAATCGTTTTTGCTTTTGTTCGAGCCAAGAGGAATAGTTACCTTCCCAGGGGATTCCATGGCCGCGATCAAGCTCTAAAATCCACCCCGCGATGTTATCTAGGAAGTAGCGATCGTGAGTTACTGCAACTACCGTTCCTTGGTATCCCTTTAAAAACTGCTCCAGCCAGCCAACGGATTCTGCATCGAGATGGTTGGTAGGCTCATCCAGAAGCAAAATATCAGGTTTTTGAAGAAGGAGTTTACAAAGGGCAACCCGTCTTTTTTCTCCACCGGACAAATGCTTTACATTTTCTTCGGGGGCCGGAAGCCTTAGCGCGTCCATTGCAATTTCGAGAGTGCGATCGAGCTCCCAACCATTAGCATGTTCGATTTTTTCTTGAAGGTCCGCCTGCTCGCCCAATAGCTTTTCCATTTTGTCGGGATCTAGATCGGGGTCCGAAAATAATGCGCTAATGGCTTCAAAACGCTTGAGCCACTTAACTAGATCGCCCATTCCATCTTGAACATTTTCTTTAACCGTCTTTGTTTCGTCCAAGACAGGCTCTTGTGGAAGATATCCCACGCTGATTCCATCACCCGGACGCGCTTCGCCGTTAAAGTTTTTTTCAACGCCTGCCATTATTTTAAGGAGCGTTGATTTACCCGAACCGTTAAGTCCGAGAACGCCGATTTTGGCGCCGTAAAAGAAAGATAAATAGATATCTCTCAGAACCTGTTTATTGGGCGGATAGATCTTTCCAACGCCCTGCATTGAAAATGCGTATTTTTGAGCCATTGGACTAGATATAGCCGAAAGCCCCCCCGGAGGACAACAGAGATCACTAACTCTATCTAGCTTGTGATCTAGGGCGGCACCTCGCGAGTTTCTTCTCCCTTGGTATTTCTAGGTACAGTTGCTCCTTATATTGGGGTGCAGCTCCTGCTTCGCCTGCTCCCTCTCATAAAGGTTGTGTAAGTGAGACAGATTCTCTGGAGATTCGCGCGTCGCAGGATGCGACATAAGCGCGTAAGTACACGACGTACGTTCTTCAGAGAATCTGTCTCACTTACACAACCTTTATGAGAGGGACGCGTCCGCTAGCAGGAGCCCCCAATATATGGAGCAACTGTACCTAGAAATACCAAGGGAGAAGAGACTTTAGGCCGCCCTAGATCACAAGCTAGATAGGGTTAGTGATCCCTCGTGTCTTCAGTCGGGCCTGCGGGCGACCCTTCTACCGCGAGCGGATAGTAAACATTTTTCGCTTCAAGAGCCCTGAGAAAGGCTTCTTGTTTTTCGGCATTCTTTTCAATGAAGGCCAAAGCGAGAGTGCGCCTGAGATCTCGGTCTTCATATTGCGCCACAATCCGAACCATAGAATCAAAATTTCGGTCGGCTTGCGGATTGGATGCCATATAAACGCTTGCCGTTGAATAGAGATATTGCATCAACTGATTTCGATCCGAAATTAAGGGTCTGCCTCTAGAATTAGAAAGCTCATGAAGTGCAAATTCGCTGACTTCAAGGTTAGTCTCCGTACTCAATTGCATCCGGTTAATGAGGCCCACGAGCATGTTTGGATTCGCGGGTCTCTTTCCGTCTAATCGGTCTTTCAGTTGATCAAATGCATCGCGAAAAGAAAGCGTCGAAGGATCCACTTCGCCTTCATCAGACTGATCCATAGTAGGAACTCGATTTTGGAGTTTCCCACCGTGTTTTTTTCGATGACCGGAATGAGATACGAACTGACTAAATGCAAAATGAAGAGACTCTTTTCCAGCGTTTTGTGATTTTTCCAAGGACTTTGAAAACTCTTCTTCAGGTACGTAGACCCAAACACCAAATAGAACGCTGACCAAGTTGAACATAAAGTACCCGGCCATACCCAATCCCGCTGCTGATAAAAGTGCTAAAACTTTTTTCATAGTCTAATCCGGACTAGGCGCTCCTCTTGAGTCTTGATTTTTTTGGAGTCTTGCTTTTTTTCTTAACGATCCTCAATGAAGGTTTACCCTTGCCAGCCGCATGATTGAGTCCTGCCGTGATCAGAAAAGCTACATCCTGAAAGTAATCTTTTTTTCGAAAACGTAATTGCTCGACGCGGCCCCCAGATAGGTACTTCTGAAGATAAGTTTTTAGACGAAAAATCGGTCCGGCAACGTGATTTGACAGAATGAGACCATAAATAAATACGACTGCAACAATAAGAATAGACGAAATCACAACAATCAGATCCATTTGAAGACGTTCGTCCGCGATAAAACGGTAAAAAATATGGTCACGGCTCAGACCTAGCTGAGTTCCTCTTTTTTCAAATTCCCAAAAAAAATACCGAATCGCAGAAAAAAAAATCAGAATAGAAGTGACTGCGATTCCTACCGTAAAACCTAAAAAGCTGCGCTGAAATCGATATTCTACTAAGAATTTTTTGCGTTGGTAGGGGCGAATCGTTTCATCTAAATGCTCAGACCTCATAAGCGAACCCTCCGAAACCGTGAAAACCACCTCTAGAACTCTACAGAGGCTTTTCGGTATATTTTTAGAGCTCCGTTAGGATTTCGAGCGAATTTTAAAGTAAAGGGGCATTCAAATCATTCCAAAATTAATCTATAATTTCAGGGAATTAGCCCGGATCTTCGCCAGGCTGAGCTTCAGAGCTGGGAATTTGTACTGGAGCGGGTGGCGGTGGATTTAATGCATTAGTCACCCCCTTAGCTTCAAGCTGCTTTAAAAAGCCATCGCGACGATCCTGATTTCGCTCGAGATAAGTGAGTGTAAGGATTCTTCTCAATTCGGGGTCCTCTTGCTGCGCAACCACACGAAGCATGCTTTCAGAAACACGATCTCCATCCGCAGTGGACTGCATGTAAACCACCGCAGCTGCCTGTAAATACCTAGCTGCCATGCCTTTGTCCTCAAATACCTTTTTTGCTCGAAATGAAATCATCTCGCTTAACACAAAGTCGCTGACCTCAGGGGTCGGCTCAGAAACGATCTGCAATCGAGACATAAGCCCCAATAAAACATTCTGGTCGGCCACCATCCTTCCATCAATTCTGTCTCTCAACTGCGAGAAAACCTCTTGTGTAGTGAGCTGATGGGGTTCGCTCTGACCCGCAGGTGACTGTGAAGCCACTTCTCGTTGAACAGAATTTGTTGGCTCTCCTATATCTGGCGTTGATTTTGTCGGCTGAGGCTGTGACTCTCCTTCGACCATTTTAGCGAGAACCGCCTGAAAACTATTTTGTCCCGCTGGGTCATTCATCACTAAGGCGTTTTTAAGATCCTCATCAGAGACTCGCCCGCCGTACCCTTTTGAAACCCGTATTAAATTATAGGCGAAAAGACTGATGGCCCCAGTGGTGATACAAAATAGGATGAAAAAGCCCTTCTTCATTGAATTAACGCCTCAGGCAGGTTTTTTCTTGTCGGACGACGATTTACTCCTGGAAGCATGGCTCAAGCTCGCTGAAACCAAATACGCAACTTCTTGAAAATAATCTCCATCCCGAAATCGAAGTTGTCCTGAAGCTTCATCTGCTAAATATTTTCGAAGGTATTCTCTTAGATGATAAATGGGGCCCGCTACGCGGTTAGACATGTAGAGTCCGTAAAAGAACACGACCGTCATTACAACGAGGGACGAAATGAGAAGTAAATAATCGAGTTGGATCTGCTGCTCAGTAATAAACTTAAAAAATATATGATCTGACGGCAGGCCGAGTTCAACGCCTTTGGATTTAAATTTCCAGAAAAAAAACCGAGTCGCTACGAAAAAAATTGTTACGACGGTAAGTGCGATGCCTAAGGTATACAAAAGAAAGGTTTTTTGAAACTGAGGCTCAATCAATAGACGCTTTCGCTTATTTCCAAACTTCGCCATAACTATCCCCCTCTCACTCTATCGGCGCCCTTATGCCCACCCATTATAATGTGTCCCAATTGACTCATTTAGAAATATCCGACAATACCGATATAGTATTAACTATGAGACCTTTCTTTTTTGTAGCGATCCTAATTGGTGTTTTAACCGTATTTTCTACTTCTTCTTTCTCGGCCCCGGGCAATGCAGACCCCGATGCAGACTATGATCGTCTCGACGGACACGGACGATCAGGCAAGCGTGTCAACGTAATCGAGTGGGAAGGAAATCTTGAAATTCACGTTTATCCAGCGGGAAGCCTCATTGGACTCGGACTTAAACTCGACAAAAAGAACAAGGATAAAAACGTCATGGTCATTTCTTACCGCTTCGACAATGGAGACCATCCCCTAATTCGAAGGGCGATTTTAGGAATCAGCATGAACGAAGGATTTAAGGCGTTTCGTGATCCCTCCGCCGACGGTTATGACAAAATTATTATTTCCAATCAGGGTCTCTCCAACCAAGTTGCTGTGTATAAGCTGGATCCTCCCCCCACTCAACTCTATCCAGACGGCCACCCCGCAAACGAGATTGCGTCCGCAAAAAGTCCTGCTGCTAGTGGTCGAACACCTGCAAAAATACCAAAAAAAGAAGTTGAGACTCCCGTTGATGATGATGAAGCTTCTCAGGTCGACGAGAATGGCACGATTCAGCCCTTTTATATGAAAAGAGAACCCAGATCTCGCGCAGAATAAAAAGCTAGAACAGCTGGGTTTTTAAGCTGCGATCTTTACTGCCTCAGCCTTCACGAACCTGACTTCAAAACAAGTATGAGGAGATTCAGCTACGATGGTTATCGTAGCCTTGTGATCATCCAAAATTCCTTTGGTAATCGATAGTCCCAATCCCGTTCCTTTGCCAACGCCCTTGGTAGTGAAAAAGGGGTCGAACACTTTGTTTCTAATGGATTCAGGTATTCCAGTTCCTGAATCTACCACTCTAAGCACGAGCGCGTTTTCTTCTTCAAATACGAAAATCCTTATCCATTTTTCCGGAAGATTTTCAACTGCATCCATTGCGTTTGAAATTAAATTGATTAAGCTCTGCCCGATTTCAACTTCATTACACAAAATCGACGCTTCGCTCGTGCACTCACTCGAAACAGAAACATCAAACTGTTTTGCCTTGGACTCAGTCATAATGATTGCTTCTGCGACGATACTACTTAAAGAGTAAAGACCTAAATCCGACTTATTGCCGGATCTAGAAAACTTTCTGAGTCCGTTTACAATTTTCCCGATTCTAGCGACTGACTTACTGATCGAGTCAATTTTCTTAGCAAACCCCTCTGGTACGCTCTCGTAATTTGAAAGCATCGATGCAGAGGCCAATATAATTGACAAAGGGTTATTTATTTCATGAGCGATACCGGCAGACAACTCACCTAAGCTCGCTAATTTCGAGTTTTGGATCATCTTAAGATCCTGTTTTTTCTTTTCGGTCAGATCAGTCCATAAAACTAGGATTGCCTTGTTATCGTTCCAATCGACGGGAGCAAGCGTGACATCTACCGGAAAAACAGTTCCATCAAATTTTTTATGAAGCCATTCGAAATTATGATTGCCATTTTTTCGGGCTAATCCGTCCATCTCGATAGATTTTTCATCCGATCGCCTACCGTCTGGCTGAACTTCAGGCGAAAAGCGCGCGGGATGCTGAAAAAGCAGGCTTTCACGGTTAGGGGCTCCTAAAATTTTAATTGCCGCTAGATTACAATCGAGAATGCCCATCTCGCCAAACACCAAAATTGGATTAGGTGAAGACTTAAAAACCGCCTCAAATCGCTCAGCAGATTTAAGAGCCCTGAAACGCTCATACTCTAAATTGTCCTTCGCTTCGAACTTCTCGGCCACTAATCCAATTCGACTCCCCATTTCCATAAAAGCCGAATTTAATACCTCAAGGGGTAGAAGATTTTGCTCAGCATACAGCTCGACCACTCCTACGATAGATTTCTCAATCGTGACAGGAAATGCGAATCCACCTCTGATCCCATCGATCAGAGCGTTTGTTTGTCTTTGCGAAATAATCTCATCCGACATACTAGGAATCCATGCGGGCTTTCCAGATAAGAATACTCGCCCCGAAAGACTTTCTGTCTTTTTCAATCCGGCTGTTTTTGAGTAATTAATAAAATTTCGAAACCGATCTGGCTCTTTTGAAGTAACTTCTACCAGTCTAAAAAATTGTCCGCCCGATGAACTATCCCAATACACTGCCACAGCCCATTTTTCTTGGTCCGTGATCGCCTTCAAAATGCCTTGGATCAGAGAATTGAAATCATCCGCTTTGGCCATAGCCTGGTCGATTTTCTGAATGAGGAAATTTTTTTCATGAATTTCTTTTAATTCTTCGTTTTTAATTTTTATATCCGTAATGTCTTCGGCCACTCCCAAAATATAAAACGAATCTAATGCGTTAAGCTTTACAGGTTGGGAGGATATTCGGCACCAAATGTTTCTTCCTAGTTTATGAATCAATCGCTTTTCAATTCCTTTAACTTCGTTTATTGCACCTTCTGCGATTGCGGCCTTTAAAGAAACCTGATCCTCCGGATGAGTTAATTCGATTACAGACTTACCTCTCATCTCCTCTTCCGAAAATCCCAACATCTCAGCAAAAAATTTATTTACCTCGATAAATCGACCGTTTAAAGACAGTTTAATTATACCTACGGGTACATTGTCGTAAATCTGCCGGAGAGATTGCTCGCGATGAAAGCGCTCAGTGATGTTTTGAAAGGTGCCGGTAATTTTGAAAGGATTCCCGTTTCGGTCTTTGAGTACATTTCCAATTCCCTGTACGAACTTGATCTGTCCTCGGTCTAAAAATATGCGATGATCGAAGATAAAGCCCTCGCCTGTGCTTTTAGCCTTGTCGAATGCCTCATCGATTTTTTTTAAATCGTCCGGGTGAATTTTTTTACGGTAGATGGGATAGAGGTCATCAAATTTAAGCTGCTCTGCAACCTC
>CAYJBA010000065.1:0-10154 GCA_964367865.1 uncultured Bacteriovoracaceae bacterium
TGCGCCTGCGTTCTACCGCCATGAATGAGACCCACTTCTAGGCCGTAGGTGTTTAAAAATTTAGCAAGACGATCAGTCCTAATTTGTGTCCGAGTAAATACTAGAATCGAACCCTGTCTTTCATTTACAGCATCGAGCAGGGTTTCATTTTTTTGCTGAATGGTTGTTGGCATTAAAGACTGTTCAACCGTTCCCGCAGCTTGGGAAGTTGAACCCACAGCAATACGCTCGGGAGTGCGCAAATATTTTTTTGATAATTGATCCAGCTCAGGTCCCCAAGTCGCAGAAAAAAGCATAGTCTGACGCTCTTTGGGCAGAAAACGCAAAATCTGCGAGAGCTGAGGAGCAAAGCCCATATCCAGCATGCGATCCGCTTCGTCCAAAATCAAAATCTCAACCCTTGCAAGGTTCACAGTTCTCTGTTGAAGATGATCAACCAATCTTCCAGGTGTGGCGATAATCATTCTCGGATTTCGCGCTAAACCTTTTCTTTGCATTCCAAAAGATGCTCCACCCATCACACAAACCGCCCTAAGTTCAGGCACATTTTTAGTGAGCTCTCTCCAAACGGATTCGATCTGCTGAGCAAGCTCTCGGGTGGGTGCTAAGACCAACGCGCAAGCCTGGCGATTGGCAATCAGATATTCTGCTGTTGGAATTCCGAAAGCCGCTGTCTTTCCGGTTCCCGTTTGAGCGGTAGCTATAATATCCTTCCCGGCAAGCGCCAGGGGAATTGCTTTGGCCTGGATCGGCGTCGGCGCATTAAACTTCATGGCACGAAGCGCCTTTTCAAGCGCTCCTTGTAACTTAAATTCTGTAAAACATTTCACTGCGAAAAACCTTTCTGAAACTACTAAGAGGAGAGGGGCCTTATTTTCTTTCAGGCCTGCCTTGTGTTGCTCGATCGCAAATTTTGCAAAGAAACACCTGCATATTTTTCCAGTTGAGCCAGTCGCCCTCTTTAGATGGAAAAGCTTTTCGGCATTGAAAACATTTCAATTGCCCACGGGGTGTTTGCCTTGCTACCGGTGCTGAGTATTTAAATGCCACGATTAGAGTGTCCTTTGACGGTGAGTGATTAGACCATGTGACGGATCGTAAGGCGACATTCCAACAGTCACCCGATCGCCAACTAAGATTCGAATCTTAAATTTTTTCATTTTTCCCGCTAACCGCGCCCTGACTGTGACGCCGTTATCTAGGAGAACCACGTAATTGCCACCACCGGTGGCATCCGAAACCTGGCCGTCTATTCTGATTAGATCGTCCCGAGACATATAAACTGACCTCCCTCTGGCCTTTTTATCTTAAAGCCGCTAAGGAGGTTAGGACCGAGGGGGCCCGAAAACTCGAAAACGACGCGTTGATCCGATGCACCATAACATACGGACGATATAAAGGATACCTCTGAAACCCCTTTAATTGACGAAATGGATGAATCAATTGCTAAGTGCATAATCTGACTATAAAATTGTTGAGATGTCGAGGATTTCCGTACTCACTTTTGGCGCGGTAGTTATTGCTCTTCTGGTATTTTCTCAACAGGGTTTTACCAAAGAAGAAACCGCACATGCCGTATCCCACGCGCTAGGCATTTCGTCGCCCGCAATACATAGTTCACTCGCCGAAAATCCGGCTGGGCTAGCCTATATTCGATTGACTGAGATTTATGGCGCAGTGTCCTCGCCCAATCGCGAACTCAATCCCGTAACCTATGGGGGGCAAATTTTTTTCGGAGAAGATCGAGTGGGTGCAGGACTGGGAGTATTTAGTGATTCAACGGCAGAAATTGGAATTGCCTCACAGATACCTTCATTGCGTTCGGCTCTCGGTGCTTCAGCAAATATCGCCTTAAAAGGAGGCCCAACAGATTTAAATATTGGTTGGATTTTAGGAATAGAATCCGACTACCGATTAGGACTCGTCGGCTACGGAATTCTAGACGGAGTAGATCGGCTAGGATTGGGATTTGCGACTGAGCTCAATCGGTCAGCGACATTGGCAATCGATGCTGGGTCAGACGGCAACGCAAGGGCCATCGGGGTTAAAGTTTCACTTGGAATTCATATCAGCGCAGCCCAAATCAATATGGGATACGGATTAAACATCGATGACAATAATCCCAGTTGGGCCCGAAAGGGAATTGCGTTTGCCATGGGCTTTAAGCCTGCGTCACGATTGCAGATGTCAGTTTATTACAATCAGATCGCGCAGTATTATTTCACGCTTGGCTGGCAAATTCCGTAACGGGCGCCAACTGGAATAAACTTACTTCTTTCTGGTAAAATTAACAGTTACGAGGCCGCTTTTCTTTCCGTTTTCGAAGTTTGTCCATTCCTGAACCATTGTATCACTATTGGGAAAACTTAGAGTCACGCTGTGCATATGATTTTCTTTGGCAGATTCAATTCCCAAAGGTTTAGTCATCTCAAAGGTAACTTTTGTTCCTGTTGAACTCCTAAGCTGCATATGAGGAGAGTTTCCCATGGCGCAGTAATGAGTCATCGCTAGGGTTTTACCGGATTTATGATATACAGAAATCATTTCCATTGGGGTTCCTGCCATAAATTTTTCAGTTAGAGCTGTTCCACCCGAAGTTAATTCATAAACAGTTGTGACTTTCTGCTCTTTGCCTTCCATTACCGTCGTACCTTCCCAAGTGCCAACCAACGGTTTGAGCGTATCAAAGGACTTTGGCATAGTAGGCGGCGTATGTTGAGGTGAAGCAAAAACAGTGTGCGACGCAATACAGAGAAATACTATGAACAAATATTTCATTTTTCACTCCTTAATTTTAGTTAGGTTTGACTTGTGTAGCCTACATAGTTTCTTTAGAATCGGATAGAGATAATTTATGCCATTAGACATTAAAAAACTACGCAGTCTTGGCGTGGATGAAAAAACTCCCACTTTTCTCATCGATAGAATTTTATACAGTAATTTACTTTATTTATGGATTCCCGTTATCGTTTTGATACTGGTCCCTATCAACGTCGTAAACGATTACCATTACCTGATCGGTCTTGATTTTTACGTTATTGCTGCTTGTTTAGTGGGTTTATTTTTAAATTATCATCGAAAATATTTGCTGAGCCGAATAACATTTTTGACTTTTTTATTTCTTGGCCTTGGTTTCACGGCGATGATTCAAGGCAATGTAGTTGCGATTGAACATTATTTTATTCCTGCAAGCATTTTAGCTCTCAATTGTTTTCATCCCAATGAGGGTAAGTTTGGCCTATTTTTCGTAAGCCTGGGAATTGGTTTTTTTTGGTTTTTTCAAAATCAAAGTCATCCCATTTGGAACTTAGACCCGGCCATTTCGAGATACACCGTTAGCAATTTAAACCAAAACCAAGCCGCAACCGCGATACTTACCGTTTTGACACTGTTAGGAATGACCAATGCTTATTCAAGGGCCGTTGGACTCATGGAGTCTCAGCGTGCCAAGGCCGAACAATCCACGAAGTTGGCGAGTCTTGGAGTATTGGCCGGGGGAATCGCTCACGAGATCAATAACCCACTTGCATTTATCATGGGTTATTTAGAACAATTGCAGCGCCATATTGAAGCTGAAAGTAAGGACAAGGAGTCTGCCTTACTCAAAATTCAGCGTATCCTGCACGGTTGTCAGAGAATTTCAAAAATCGTGAGTTCCCTTCGTAATTTTTCAGCCCCTTCAGAGTGGAGTCTTTATAAGTCCGTTGAATTAAATGACCTTTTTGAAGAGCTGCTCAATCTTTCACAGCAGCGCTTTGAGTCCGAAGGAGTTAAAATACAAATTGGGGAATTTCCTGCTCCCGGTCTCAAAATATTTGCAAAAAAGTCCCAGCTTCTCGAAGTTCTGCTAGGTCTGCTCAACAACTCGCTAGACGCGGTTCAAAAGTCTAGCGATAAGAAAATCACCGTTGATTTTCGAATCCAAAATCAAACTTTAAATATTTTAGTTTCAGACAGGGGCTCCGGAATTCTCCCAGAGGATAAACAACGTATTTTTGAGCCCTTTTTTACTACTAAGGACGTCGGGCAAGGAACAGGACTAGGCTTATTCACAGCACAGCGTCTCATGGTCGAAAACCACGGCAGTTTAAGTCTGGTCCACGAAAAAGATCCAACCACTTTTCAGCTAAGCTTAAATCTTTCGCAGGCAGTGTAAGGGGTAGATTTTTAGCGCTCCAAGATCCACCATCTATGCGATGGATCTTGGAGCATTTTTGAAATAAAAAATTAAAATACGAGCGTGAACTGCAGCGGCAAAATCGCAAGCGGTTTCGAGGCAGCATTGAGGTTGTAATCAATGCTCGGATCGTAGGAAACGCCGCCAGCGATGTGAAAGCGTTTGCCGATGATGGCGCCATAATCCTTCGTGCCCGTTAAGAAATAATAACCGCCGAAGTAAAGTGCCTGGGAGTGATTGCCACCCACAGCAAAATACAAGTGCGCCGCAAACGAATTCGAGCTTGTTGTAACAGTTCCTGCAGTCGTGCTCGTGTAAGAGCCGTAGCCCAATAACTCAAACATCCCAAGCGAGTGACCTACTTTGCCCGAAACCATCAAAAGAGATGTGCTCGGAGTACCGGATGTCGACATGACATAACCAGCGGTAGTGCCGCCCGATACAAGCCAAACACTTCCACCGCTAGCTGCCTGGGCAATGCCCGATACTAAAAATAGGCTAACTAATAAAACGATTTTCATTTGTTTCATAATTTGAGCGCTCCTTTATTTGCGCAGATTCTATTTCGTAGACTCCACCACCTCTTCTCGCGCCTACCTGGAGAATTATGAGCCGGATTTTCCGATTTTTCCAGCTTAAGTTTGGAATTTTAAAGCTAGTTTGGCGTTTTGACTGAATGAAAGTTTGACGAGAATGACGAAGTATTGGCGAAAATATCTGGCAATTGCCTCCTCAAGCGGCTGCACTTAAGCGTAGCGTTTTGCTACACAGGAAATAAAAAGCCGGGGAGGGTGCTCCGTTTCGAGTCCTGGTGGCACAACATGTCCTCAGATTTCTCAGCCCCACTTATTTGTAAACTTTTTCAATTCACTTCAGCCTTGTATGGCGAGCGGACGTGAAAAGGCTCAATGCCTACTTGAAAAAACTTACAAATAAGTGGGGCAGAGAAATCTGGGGATTTGTGGTGGGCCCACCAGGACTTGAACCTGGGACCAATCGGTTATGAGCCGACCGCTCTAACCAGCTGAGCTATGGGCCCGATCTTTCGGACCAGCCCAAACTACACGGAAAAACGATAGGAGTCGAGTGTCGAGTCGGCGCAAAGTCGAACTTTTATGATTTTGAATTTACTTATGTCCGCCACCAAAACGAAGTCCGACTAGACCGACTACGTTATTAATTCTGGTACTTTGGCCTATGGAGGTATCTATGCGCATTTCTCTTAAGCCGTATGAATATCGCCCATCGATGATGAGCGACGCCCCACCCAGCGGAAAGCTAAAGCCCAATCCGCCTTCTAAACCATAATTCACATTTCTAATTCCCAGATCTCCGTAACTTAAAGTCGTTGGCGTACCGGAATTAGAAAATTTTCCTATGCCCGAATCTGCAAAACCACCGACTGATAAAGCAATGTGTCGATTAAACCAGTAATTGAAAACAAAAGGAACGTGCACATTCCATCCCGCAAGCAGGGTTGTAGCTCCAGCAATCGTTCGATCAAATATAAACTGGCCGTAAATCCCGCCTGTTTCAAATTCCATATGAGATCCAAGCGGAAGACCGATTAAAACTCCAGCGCCATATCCAATTTGGCCTTCTAATATTCTATTTGAAGGAGTCAAAGTCTCTGTTGCAGTTGGCATAGTGCCGGCGCCTACAAGCGCAATTCGCATATTAGCCCGTGCAGTTGCACCAGTAGCCAATAAACTGATGATGATTACCAGACACTGAACGATCCTATTCATGAATTTTATCCAAACCGAGAATTAATCAACAAAGGCTTTGAGAAGCTTAGCGCGAGAGGGATGTCTAAGCTTTCTCAGCGCCTTGGCTTCAATCTGCCGAATGCGTTCACGGGTCACAAAGAAGTCCTGTCCGACTTCTTCAAGCGTATGATCAGATTTCTCTCCGATACCAAACCGCATACGAAGAACTTTTTCCTCGCGCGGAGTAAGCGTCGCTAAAACTTTTCTAGTCTGTTCAGAAAGGTTAATGTTGATCACAGCTTCAGATGGATTAATGATTTTCTTATCTTCAATAAAGTCGCCTAAATAAGAATCCTCTTCTTCACCGATGGGGGTCTCAAGTGAGATCGGCTCTTTTGCAATCTTCAATACCTTGCGAACTTTGTCGACCGGAAGCTCCATCTTAATTGCGATCTCTTCTGGCGTGGGTTCGCGACCTAAGGACTGAACCAAAAGTCGTGAGGTGCGAATCAACTTATTGATGGTTTCGATCATATGAACAGGAATTCGAATGGTGCGGGCCTGGTCAGCAATCGCGCGAGTGATTGCCTGTCTAATCCACCACGTTGCATAGGTCGAGAACTTGTAACCGCGGCGATATTCAAACTTATCGACCGCTTTCATTAAGCCTATATTTCCTTCTTGAATCAGATCTAAAAACTGGAGTCCACGATTAGTATATTTTTTAGCGATAGATACTACGAGTCTCAGGTTGGCTTCAACTAGCTCGCTCTTAGCCTGGTCGGCCTTTCGCTCACCGATAGTTAACGTATCCCAAATCGTCTTAAGTTCTTCGATCTCTATTCCAGCTTCTTCTTCAAGCCGGTAGATTTTTTTGCTAATTTCTTCCTCAGTCAGAACAAGCTGAGTTAGCTTTTGCACACTTACGTCGTATTGCTTGCAAAGGCCCGAATGCGCTTCCGAACCCTTTTTGAATTCGCGAGCGATCTCCTTCATCTGCTTCATTTCTTTAACGCCGAGAAAATCGAAAATCTTTTTACGCTCGTCTAAACTTTCTTTGCCGCGAGCCCAGTAGCCTTTGATCTTGCCAGAAAGCATGTTGATCGTTTTACGATTAAACGCGATGTCCTTAAATGCAGTTTCAACATGACGCTCTTTTCGCTGAAACTCTTTTTGAATGTCTTCTTTTTTCTTGGCAGCGGTTTTTTTGCTTTCGAGTCCGTGAAGAGACTCAGCCATTTTTTCCTGAAAATTTACCAGTGTGCGAACTTTCGAAATGGCCAATAAAACTTTATCGAGATATTTTTTTTCGTCATCGGGGGAAATTTCTTCGTCCACTCCACGAATGACGTCTTTAACTTTTACTTTACCCTCTTGCATGCGCTCGCCCAAATCTACGATCGCAAGCGTGCCCAGTTTGGACGCCAGGAGTGATCGAAGGATTGCAATTTCACCCTCTTCGATGCGCTTCGCGATTTCCACTTCGCCTTCACGGGTGAGAAGGGAAACGCTTCCCATTTTTTTAAGATAAAGTTTTACGGGATCCGCACCTTTTGCATATTCGGCAGCGGCGGGTGTGGGTGCATCCTCGCCAGCAGCTGCTGCTTCGGGAGCTGCTCCAAGCGGAGCTTCTTCAGAGGACTCTTCTTCATCTTCTGAATCTTTAGGCTTCTTCGCTGAGTCGATGACTTCAATATCGCTTTCACCGAGTAGCGTCATGATCTCATCAACAGCTTCTGGAGTGATGACTTCTAAAGGAAGAAGTTCATTTACTTCAGAATAGGTGAGAAATCCTCGCTGCACACCCATATCCAGAAGTTTTTTAATTTCCTTCGATTTGGAAAGCGCGGTAGACCCTTCTGTCTTTTTTGACTCAGGCTTGTCTGACTGGATTTTTGCCGAAATTTCTGCCTTTACTTGGGAGGAAATAAGATCCTTAGGCTTCGTCATAGAAGTTGCTAAACTCCTTCATTCTGCGTTGAACGTCAAGGTATTCTTTCATCAATTTGGCCTGTAATTCTGCATTCTTCTCGGCTTCCGCTCGCGCTAAATCTTCCTTCAATCCTTGCGAAATTCGTGCCCAAGATCTGGCCACCGCGCGGTCTAAAGCATGTTGAAGTGACTCTGCATCAACAGAAGTCCCTTCTACTAATAAGGCTTCAGTCAAAACTCCCCGAACTGTTGGCTCTAACGAAGGATTAAGATATGAATCCGGAAACTCCCTCAGTTTTTGAAGACTTCCCGGTTCTGAGAGTAGTTTTAAAACAAATTCTCGGGCAGGGAAGTATTCAAATAAATCCGAAAGTAACGCCTGAGCAGGAAGTCGAGCCTTAGCGGCGGCCATGCGAGCCTCGAAATCCCCGCCCTTAACTAATGCCCCTATCAAAATTCGATCCGAAAGCGTCATGGATTCGGCAGATTTAACCGCCTGCGGGATAGTTTTGACGCTTCGCGTATGGTTTGGCCTGGCCTGCCCGAAAATCGCTCCAGCCTTAGCTTTTGGAGAAACTGCCTGTCCTAAAAGTGAACGCGAAATTCCAATGGACTCAAGATTTTGAATTCGAACCTCTCGTCCCACCGGGTCTTTAAAAATAGAGAGCCATTCGGCTATGGCTTTGATGGATTGAACTTTGGCTTCAGGTCCCTGGTGAGATGCCTTAATTTTCGATTCAATTCTATCGTCTAAAATCGGCCGCGCTGCACCCAATAGGGCTGTCATCTTTTCAATCCCGCCAGCCAATACTGCTCCGGTAGAAGTATCAAATAAGATCTCATCCGGATCTACGCCCTCAGGAATCCTAGCGCCGTAAAGGATTGTTCCCTCTTGCAAACCCAGCTCCATTGCCCTTTGCGTAGCAGAAACGCCTGCCGAATCTCCATCGAAGAATATGATGATTCGATCTGTAAACCTTCTTAAAATATGCAAGTGATCAATAGTCAAGGCAGTACCACAAGTCGCAACTACGTTTTTAAAACCCGCCGCGTGGAGCGCCAAAACGTCAAAATATCCTTCGACCAAAATTACTTCATCCTTTTCGCGAACATATTTTTGTGCCTGATAGAGTCCAAAAATTAATTTACTCTTATGAAATAGAATCGACTCGGTCGAATTCAGATATTTAGGATCTTGAGCGCCGATATCGGCCGCGCCCTGTGGTAAGGGCAATGAACGTCCGCCAAATCCGGCGACCTTTCCTTTCATATCCAGAATCGGAAACATGGCTCTATTTCGAAACAAATCAAAATAGCCAGGCCCCGACTGCGAGCTCTGACGCGTGGACGGGCGAACCAGCCCAAGATCAACAGCCAAAGCCACGGGCGCCTGCTTAGAAATCAAATGCGAAGCGAGGAGATCCCAAGCCGGAGGCGCTACCCCCAGATAAAATTCGCGGATTAACTCCTGAATAACACCTCGTTTTTGAAAATAATCCATGGCATGGGGAAATTTTTGAAGATTTTGGTGAAAAAAATGAGCTACAAAACGATTCAACTTCTGGACCGTTGCAAGTTTTTCTCGGTCCGCCTCCCTTTGAGCCTGGATTTTAGGGTCGGAGCTGTCTGTCCCTTTCCATTCTTTGGGAAGCGCAATTTTAGCCCGCTCGGACAACTCTTCGATCGCCTCGCGAAACGAAACTCCATGAATCTCCATGACGAAACTGAGAAGATCTCCCCCTTTTTTGCAACCATAGCAATGGTAGAGCTGCTTGTTTTCACTTACGCTAAACGAAGGAGTTCTTTCTGAGTGAAAGGGACAAAGCCCCGAAAAATTAGCGCCAGACTTCCTAAGAACGACATGTTCGCCCACAACATCTGTAATATTGACTGCATCTTTTATTTTTTGAAGAAATTCTGGCGAAACTTTTCCAGAGTAAGCCGCTTTCATGATGCTCCCTCCGGTCGAAGAGGCCTGGCGTGACTATTTTGCCGAGCCCGACTAATCCCTGGGTGGCCTGAATCAAAAAATCTCCAGTATCGATCTTGTGCTTCGCTGATTCCCACTCGAGGCGTGGAGGAAATCGAAACCGGTTTATGTAAATCATCTAAAACCAGCAATTCTGGACCCTGGAGTGATGCGTAATTATGTTTTAGCTTTATTCCAAGCGCGCGAGTCAATCTCCCTGGGCCACTTGTCAAAAGTTTTGGAAGGGCTTTTGGACTTCGTCGAATCATCTGTTCGATTCCAAACATGGGCTCTAAGGCGCGAAAAAGAACAGCGCGTGAGGTTCCCTTTTTTTCGGTGACGAAATTTAGCATCTCGTCCCTCCCAA